>JAFASB010000028.1 GCA_019244985.1 Acidimicrobiia bacterium
CCAAGTCGTGAGCTTCCGGCGGTGAACGCCGATGTCGTCGTCGTAGGCATGGGGCCCGGCGGTGAGCACGTGGCAACCGAGTTGGCGAACGAGGGCCTCGACGTCGTCGGGGTCGAGAAGGAGTTGCTCGGCGGCGAGTGCCCGTACTGGGCGTGCGTGCCCACCAAGATGATGGTGCGGGCGACCGACGCCTTGGCCGAAAGTGAACGCATCCACGTGCTGGCCGGCCGGTCGACGGTCGAGCGCAGCTGGGACCCCGTGGCGCGCCGTATCCGCGAGGAGGCGACCGACGACTGGAACGACACGGTTGCCGTCGAACGCTTCGAGGCCGCCGGCGGGCGTTTCGTGAGAGGCGCCGGCCGCCTGGACGGACCGCGCTGCGTCGTCGTCGACGACGAGCGCATCGACGTTTCCAAGGCGATCGTGCTGGCGACCGGGACGCGCCCGCGGATCCCCGATATCGACGGGCTCGACGGCGTCGATTACTGGACCAACCGGGGCGCCGTGCAGGCCACCGCCGTACCGAAGTCACTCGTGATCGTGGGCGGCGGCGCCGTCGGATGCGAGTTCGCCCAGATGTTCAGCCGTTTCGGCGCACAGGTGACGCTGCTCGAGGGCCAGGCCCACATCCTTCCGCGAGAAGAGACCGAGGCCTGCGACCTGCTGCACCGCGTCTTCGCGAACGACGGGATCGATGTACGGGCCGAACAAGCGGCCGTCGCTTGCGGCGCGGGCGCAGACGGGGTGACGGTGACGACCGACAAGGGCTCGACCGTTTCGGCCGAACGACTCTTGCTCGCGACCGGCCGCTGGGCCGACCTCGCGGCGGTCGGAACGTCGACGATCGGGATCGACGATCACGAGAGGTGGATTCCCGTCGACGACCACCTGCGAGTGCGCGGCGCTCCCGGCGTGTGGGCTATCGGCGACGTGGCCGGCGGCGGCTTCACGCATATGGCCGTGCACCACGCGCGCATCGTCGTCGCCGACATCCTCGACCGCCCGACGCCTGGCACCAGCGATCGCGCCCGGCCCCGTGTGACATTCACCGACCCCGAAGTCGGCGCCGTCGGCGCGACCGAGCGCGAGGCTCGTGAGCGCGGCCTCGACGTACGCACCGGCACCGCCCAGGTACGCGACTCGGCGCGGGGTTGGATCCACAAGGTCGGGAACGAGGGCTTCATCAAGCTCGTCGAGGACCGCAGGCGAGGTGTCCTCGTCGGCGCCACGTCGGTGGGTCCTGTCGGCGGCGAGGTGCTGTCGATGCTGACCTTGGCGATCGAGGCCGGGATCCCGTGCGACGACCTCCGCCACATGATCTACGCCTACCCGACGTTCCACCGCGGCGTCGAGGACGCCCTCGCTGATCTCAGCTAGCCGACAGCCAGCGTGACTCGCCAGCCCTGGGCGACGAGCTCGTCATGGGACAAAGCGCCGAGGCCCCGATCCCCGACATCGACGCGGTACATCACGTTCTTCGGCACCGACGGGACGACGAAATTGAAGGTGCACGTCGAATGGTCGGTCACTCGTCCGATGTCGAGCGCGCCGGTGGCCAGCACGGCACCGTCCTCGTCCTTCAGCACGACGGGCGTGCCGCCGAGCAGATCACTTTCCGGACCCAACCCCTTGCACGGCCCGCCCACGGCACTCCGAGACAAGAAGAAGCCTTGGTTCTCGAGGCGCAGCTGCCCCGTCAGGTCCGGATCGCTGTTCCGTACGGTCGCCGCGCCGGCCTCGGCGCGCGCCGGCCTTCCGCCGAACCACGTGACCTCGGCGACGACGAAGACGAGGATGCAGAGCCCCGCGACGAGCAGGAACCACGCCTCGGGAATCGGCTGACGACGGAGCCAGGCCATCCCTGGCGTAGTTCTCGCCCCGGGCGGGCGATCCCTTCTTAGATGCCGAACGCCGCTCGCATGCTCGGGGCCGAGACCGCCTGGCCGAGCAGGGGGAGACCGAGAATCTCCTCGGTCGTGCGCAGCAGGGAGTAGTGGCTGAACGGCTGAGACGCGACGGTCCCGGACGGCGTGGTGGGGCTCATCACGACGTTCGGCATCAGCGTCGGTTCGTCCCAGATCAAGAAGATCACGGTCTTCCCGCTTCGATAGTCGGCGCTGGCCAGAAGCGGCGGTATGAACGACTCGAGCCAGGCGTCACCAGCGGCGACCGAACAGTCGTGGGTGTCGTGGCAGAGGTTCGGCGTCACGAACGAGAACGTGGGAAGCGGTCCGCGCGGGAGCGTGCCCGAGAACGACACGTCGTCGGCGCGACAGGCGGCGCGGTCGTCGCCTCCCGTGTAGTACGCCGCCGGATTGTGTTTGACCGCATACGTGTCGACCGAGCCGAGGGCGCAGTTGATCGGCATCGACTCCGTGAAGCTTCGCTCGGTTCTCCCCGTCATTCGGACCTGCCGGAAGATGTTGTCGGACGCGAGCGCATGCGTCTGCGGCCCGGCGTCGTCACCGATCCCGTGCGTAGAACCCGAGGTGGCTCCGATGTAGTTCGGCAGCGACGGGCTGCCGACCGACGAGTAGTGGGTCGCGGTGCCGAACTGATGAGCCAAGGAGGTCTCGTACGGGGCCGCTGCGTTCCCGATGACCTGGTCGTAGGTGTGGTTCTCCATCCAGATCCACACGACGTGCTCGTAGGTCTTCCCGGACGGAGCGGTCGCCGTCTGCGTCGTCGAGGGTGTCGTCGGGGGCACGGCCGTCTTCGACGACCCTCCACCGCATGCGCCCAGCATGACGGCCGAGAGCAGCGCCAGGATGAGCGCGCGCCTCAACGGCGACCGAGATTGCGCCGGTACACCATGTAGTTCGCGCACACGTAGGCGCCGAGACGCTCGGCGGTGCGCCGAGACGGCCAGTTGTCGTCGAGCACGAGCGTGTAGCTGACGTGGCTATAGCCCTGCTCGACGAGCTGCAGGTAGGCGTACGCCGACATCGCCAGGTTGACGCCCTTCCCCCGCGCTTGGGGCAGCACGCCGATCCCGAGGGTGTTGAGGCGTTCGTCGTCGCGGACCTCGCGCTGCCCTGAGGCCACCGCCATCGCCGTCATCTCCGGGTTCACCCACAGCACGCCGACCGGCTCGTCGCCGCTGTACGCCAGCACCGAGAGGTCCAGCATCCCCATAGGCGCGAGGACGTCGACCAGCAGGCTGAACTCGGCTTCGGTGAACGGCGCCGCGCCCCAGTGCTTGGCGAACGCTGCGTTCCACGTAGCGATGAACTGCGGCACCAGCTTGTCCTTCGGAACGTCGCGCATGGGCACGATGTCGAAGCCCGCGGCGCCGACAGCGTCGAGCGCGTGCTGCCAGCGCTCGACCAGCTCGGGTGTGACTTCGATCTTGTAGTCGACCCAGCCTTGCTCGGACTCGAACCCGGCGTCCTTGAGAAGGGCGTGGTAGTAGGCGGGGTTCTGACGAACGAGGTTCGGCGGAAGGTCGTCGTAGGAGTCGATCGAGAATGGGAACTCGCCGAGGCCGAAGCCGGCACGCGCCGCCTTCATGCCCTGGCCGCGGAGCCACCCACAGGCCTCGTCCATCATCTGCCGAACGGCGAGCCGGGTGCCGGGCAGCGCTTCGAACAGCGCCACGTGGCCGACGTCGTCGCCCCAGTGGTCGAGGTAGCGCTGGTCGACGGCCGCGACGCAGCGGGCCACGATCTCGCCGTCCTGGCGGGCGACGAGCGGGCGCAGTGTGCGGTCCTCGGCGAACGGGCTCTGGCCGAGAAGCATCGGAAGATCCAACGCCACCATGCTCTGCCAACGGATCGGGCGCGGCTCGTTGACCCGGTCGTAGAAGCTGATGAAGGCGGCGAGCTCCTTCTCGCCGCTCAGCTCTTGGATCTCGATCGCCACACCGCTGTTCTACCCCGGCGTCACAGCGCGGCGCCCTCCACCCCGAGGAGCCTCGCCCGGGTGACGGCCCCGGCTCCCCGCCACAGTCCCCATATGGCGGCGATCCAGGCCACCCCGCCGAGGGCGATCGCCGTCTGGCCCGCGCCGAGGAGAACCCCGCTCGACTGGGCGTAGGCGATGATGATCAGCGGCAGCGTCACGAGGCCGGAGGCCTGTTGGGCGGCGGCGCCGCTGCGGACGCGTGCCGACAATCGCAGGACGACCGAGAGCGTGATGGCCAGGAACGGCGGCACCACCCAGAACATCAGCACCCACCAGTCCGTCGTGGGGAAGAACCATCCGCCCACCTGGGGCCCGACGAGCAGGTTGACGATCAGCGAGTACACGCCGAAGCCGACAATCGTCGTCGCGTACCCCGGTAGAAGGCTGGCGACGAGCTTGCCGAGGTAGATCTCCCGCTCGGTCGCCGGCGAGTGGGCCAGGAACTCGCCGGTCCCCCGCTCCTTCTCGCCGACGAGGGCGTTTGCGCCGACGGCCGTCGAGATCGTCATCGGGACGATGACGGCGAGCGGGGCGAACAAGTAGACGGCGAGCGCGTAGGACGTGCGCCCGGCCGGGCTGAAGCCGTGGATGGCGGCCTTGGCGCGCGGCGGCAGCACGTCGAGCGTCGTCGCCACCTTGGCGACCACCGTGTCGTTGTGGACGTGGGTGATGGCGAACAGGAGGATCGTCGGGATCACGACGAAGAACAGCCCGGCGAGGATCAGCATCGGCAGCCAGAAGTCGGGACTCTGGCGGAGCTGGCGAAGCTCGGTGCGGGCGATGACCCAGAGGCGCGAGCGCCGGCGCGTCACTCGACGCCCCGATTGCGCACCGCGAAATAGAGCTCCTCGAGCGACGGCTCGTGGGGAACCACGCGTGTGAGACGCACGCCACGCGACGCCAACGCGGTGACCAGCTCAGGCACGCGTTGGAGATCGTCGAGGGCCACGGTTGCCGCGCCGCCGTTGCGCTCATACGACACGACGCCGTCCATGGTCGACAACGCGTCGAGTGACGTCCGCTCTTCGCCGTCGACGAGAACGCGCGGGTTCGGCCAGTAGCGGCTGACCAGCGCGTCGGGTGCACCGGAGATGAGGTCGCGGCCCTGCTCGAGGATCACGACCTGGTCGGCGAGGCCTTCGGCCTCCAGCAGGAGGTGCGTGCACATCACGACGGTCTTGCCGTCGGCCGCCATCTCGTCGATGAGGGCGAGCACGGCGTGGGACGACTCAGGATCGAGCCCCGACGTGGGCTCGTCGAGGAGAAGGAGATCGGGGTCGTGGAGGATCGAGCGGGCGAGCGCCAGGCGCGTCTTCATCCCCGTGGAGTAGCCGCCCACGCGGAGGTCGAGAGCGTCGTCGATGCCGAAGCGGACGGCGCTCGCCCTGATGGACGAATCGTCGGCCACCCCCCACAGGTCTGCTGCGTAACGCAGGTTGTCCCGGCCCGAGAGCCGGTCGTACAGCGCCGGCTTGGCGGAGACGACGCCACACCGGCGCCGCACGCTCTCACCGTCGGTGTCGGGATCGATCCCGAACACCTCGACGCGCCCCGCGTCGGGCTTCAGGGCGCCGGTGATCGTGCGCACCGCCGTGGTTTTGCCCGACCCGTTCGGCCCCAGCAGCACGGTCACCGAGCCCTTCGGCGCGGCGAGGCTGAGGTCGGACAGACCGACGACGTCACCGAACCGCCGCCGGACATGCTCGAGCCGCACCACCGCATCGACCACGGAAACGAGCTTACCGGCCACGGAGTGTGAACGCGGCGGGCACTGTACGTTTTTGTTGTGCAGGTCATGGCCAATGGCAAGGCGGTCGAGCTCGACGACGGAGCGACGCTCGGCGACCTGCTGGGACGCCTCGGGTTGGGCGCCAAATGGGTCGTCGTCGAGCGCAACGGCGAGCCCGTCGCCCGGCGCGAGACGGCGACGACCGTGCTCTCCGACGGCGACCGCCTCGAATTGGTGCGGGCCGTCGCGGGCGGCTGAGCTGATGGCGGACCTCGGCGACCGTCGCCTCTACCTGTGCACGGGGGACCGGCCCGACCTCGAACAGTTCGTCGACGCCTGCATCGTCGGAGGCGTCGACATCGTGCAGCTCCGGGACAAGACCCTCGAGGCCCGGGATGTGCTCGCGCGCGCCCGTCTCGTGCAAGAGGTGTGCCGCGCCCACGGTGTGCCGTTCATTCTCAACGATCGGCCCGACCTGGCCCTCGAGGTCGAGGCCGACGGCGTCCACGTCGGCCAGGACGATGCCCCACCTTCGCTCGTCCGCCGGGTGCTCGGCCCCGACGTGATCGTCGGCCTATCCACGCACGCTCCCAACGAGCTCGACAACGCCCTCGAGGAACCCGTCGACTACCTGTCGGCGGGCCCCGTCTCCCAGACGCCGACCAAGCCGGGCCGGCCCGGCACCGGCCTGCGCTACCTCACCTACGTCGTCGAGCGGGCGAAGACACCGTGGTTCGTCACCGGCGGCGTCACGCCCGACACCGTCAAGCTCATGGCGGCCGCCGGTGCGCGCCGCTTCGTCGTCGTGCGCTATCTCACCGAGGCCGAGGACCCGAAGGC
>JAFASB010000500.1 GCA_019244985.1 Acidimicrobiia bacterium
CCGAGCCGACCGTGAGGCCGGACACCAGGATCTGGACCAAGTCAGTCATGTGATGGAGCAGTCACGTCGAGCTCTCAGTGGATCTTGCATTCCTTTGAGAGCGTGCCGTCGGGGTTCTTCGTGCACTGGGTCCCCCAGCCCTGGTCGAGCACCGTCTTCATGACGTCGGGCTGAGCCCGCTTGTTCGCGTCCAGCGTCGGCCGCACGAGTTGCGTCGGGCCCGCCGGGTAGCGGGCGAACTCGGTGCTCCACTCATGGCCGAGCTGGTACGGCGGCGTCGTCGCTGCCGGGCCCGCCTTGCGCTCGAGGGTGACGATGATCATGTCGTCGGGCGTCTTGTTCACGTGCCGGTCGGCCGTGAAGCTGAACGTGCTCGACGCGAACCGCAGCGGGCCCTGGGTCTCGATGGCCTGGACCAGCCGCGTCCGATCGGTCGTGCCCGCCTTCTCGACGCCCTTGAGCAGGGTGTAGAGGCCGTCGGCCGGTGACTCCTCGCCCCCGGTGGGCAGCTTGTCGAGGTACTTCTTCATCCACCCGGCGATGGCGAACTCGGGCAGGTAGACGAGCCCGCCCACGTGCCAGGCCGTGATCGTGCCCGGCTTGGCCGAGTCCTTGGCCAGGTCGGCCCAGCTGTGGTCGCCGGTGCCTCCGGGCGATCCGAAGATGTGCGGGTGCCAGCCCTTGCTCGGGTCCTTCGCCGTCGGGGTGTCGATGTAGGCCGAGCCCAGCTGGTCGATCTGGATCACGAAGTTGGCGGTGTCACCCGACAAACCGAAGATGGCGACCATGTCTGGGCGGGCGGCCTTGAGCCGCTGGAGGGCGGGACCGAAGTCGGAGTTGCCCAGCTGGTAGGTCTCGTACCCGACGCTCTTCATCCCCACCTTGGCGAGTGAGGCCTCGAAGAAGCCGCGGTTCTCGGTACGGGGGTCGATGACGACGTCGTTGACGAGCGCCGCCGTCTTGTAGCCGCGATCGTTTGCCGCGTACTGAGCGAGCGTGTCCATCGCCATCCGCGTCGGGATGAGGAACTGGAACACCGAGCGCTGGTTGGGATCGTCGGGATAGAGGCGCTTGTCGGACCAGGCGTCGTTGAACACCGCCATGACCGGCAGCTTGTCCCTCGCAAACTGCTCCTGGGTCTGCTCGAACCCGAGACCGCCGCACCAGAGAATGCCGACGATGTTCGGGTCGCCGGCCAGCTCGTTGTAGGCCTTGACCCCGTTGGCGGGGTCGGCGCCGGTGTCCCGGTTGACCAGTGTGATCTTCTTGCCGAGCACGCCGCCGCGGCTGTTGAGCTCCTGGACGGCAGCGCTGAGCGAGTTCGTCGTCACCGTCCCGATGAAGGCGCCGATGCCCGAGAACGGTGCGATGACACCGACCTTGATGGTGTCGCCGGCGCCGGCGATGTTCTTGCTTCCACCGCCGCCCGAGCTGCACGCCGCCAACACAGCGCCGGACAGGCTCACTGCCGCCGCCGAACCGATCCCCGCCTTGCCCGCCCACTCGATGAACTTGCGCCGAGAGATGTCCTTGTTGACCTGACGCTCGATGAAATCGCGTTCCTGGTCGGGATTCATGTGCTCGGTTCCCTTTCCCACAGCCGGTGATGTTGTGTTGTCAAATGTGAGCCGGCATTCAAAGGATGCCTTGGTCGCGGCCCCACAGCAACGGATATGTGGCCGGATTGGCACACGACGGTGAAAGGATCCCAGCGCGCACCTTTCGTTCGATGGGCGCTCTCCTAGCATCGCCCAGTGACTTCGACGGCGGACGATCTGCGCGATGTCCGCCCTCGCCGGCAGCAGGTGTCGCTGGCTCTCGCCGTCGCCATCACCCTTCCCGCGCTCCTCTTCCGGGCGGCATCGCTGTCCGCCGACCACCCGTACGAAGCGTTGGTGTACGGCGGGGCGATCATCGGCGCCGCCTTTCTCCTGTCCTGGGCCGCGGAAGCCGCGCAGCTCGACATCTCGGCGGGACTCGCCATTGCCGTACTCGCCTTCATCGCCGTGCTGCCCGAGTACGCGGTCGACGTTGTGTTCGCGGGCAAAGCGGGGAGCGCCGTTGCCGCCCACGGCGCCGCGTGCACGGCACCCGGGTCGACGGACGCCACACCGTGCTCGCTCGCCCTCGCCAACATGACCGGCTCGAACCGGCTGCTGATCGGCATCGGCTGGTCGATGGTCGTCTTCGTCGCGTGGCGGCAGTGGCGGCGGCGTGGGCGCCGGGAGACGGCGATCCGCCTCGAGCGCAGTCACTCCGTCGAACTGGCCTTCCTCGCACTGGCCACCGCGTACTCACTCACCCTTCCGCTCCGCTCAACGATCACGCTGATCGACGCGGCCGTTCTGGTCACGATCTTCGCCGCCTACACGTGGCGCGTCGCGCGCAGCCCGGCCGAGGAGCCCCACCTCGTCGGGCCGGCCCGGTACCTCGGCAGTTTCTCGGTCCCCAGGCGGCGCGCCTCGGTGGCGGCGATGCTGCTGTTCTCGGCGGCGATCATCCTCCTGTGTGCCGAGCACTTCGCCGAGGCACTCGTGGGCACGGGCGCCGAGTTGGGCATCAGCGAGTTCCTGCTCGTGCAGTGGCTTGCGCCCCTGGCCTCGGAGGCACCCGAGCTCCTGGTCGCCGGGCTCTACGCCTATCGCCTCAACACCAACGCCGGTCTGGGCACGTTGGTGTCGGCCAAGGTCAATCAGTGGACGCTGCTCGTCGGCACCCTGCCCATCGTGTTCGCCATCGCCTCGTCGAGCTTGCACGGCCTGCCGATTGACGCGACCCAGCGCGAGGAGCTGCTGCTGACGGCCGCCCAGTCGGCCTTCGCCCTGATGATCCTGGCCAACCTGTCGATTTCCATGCGAGAGGCGGTCGCCCTCTTCGCCCTGTTCTGGGCTCAGTTCCTGATCGGCGCACTCGTGCCCGGCTCGGTTCACGGCATAGAACGAATCGTGATGTCGATCGTCTACCTCACCCTGGCGGCAGGAATCGTCGTGCGTGACCGACATCGTCTGCCGGGCCTGGCGCGCGACGGCTTCTTCGTCTCGCATGCTGAACTGCGGAGCTGACGACCGCCATGCGATTCTCCCGAGACACCGCCCTCGCTCGCCTCGCCGACGAGCACTTCGACGTCCTCGTGATCGGTGGTGGGATCACCGGCGCGGGCGTCGCGCTCGACGCCGCCTCCCGCGGACTGCACACCGCCCTCGTCGAGCGGCGCGACTTCGCCTCGGGCACGTCGTCGAAGTCGTCGAAGATGGTGCACGGCGGCCTGCGGTACCTGAACCAACGCGATTACCGCCTGGTCTACGAGGCCCTGTACGAGCGACAGCGCCTGCTCCGCAATGCACCGCACCTCGTGAAGCCGCTGCCGTTCCTGATCCCGCTCTACGGCGGCAAGGCTCTCGCCAAGGCCCTCAACTCGGCCCTCTGGATGTACGACCTCACCGGCGGCCTGCGCATCGGCAAGCGCCATCACCGAATCTCGCCCGACGACACCATCGGCCACATGCCCACCTTGCGCCGCGAGGGGCTGGCCGCCGGGTTCGAGTACTACGACGCCCAGGCCGACGACGCGCGACTGACGCTGACGATCGCCCGTACCGCCGTTCTCGACCACGGCGCGGTCGCCGCCAACTACGCCGGCGTCACCGAACTGACGAAGAGCCGCGACGGGCAGGTCGTCGGGGCACGGGTCGACGAGCTCGACGTGCGCGCCCACGTCGTCGTGAACGCCACCGGCGTCTGGAGCGATCAGGTGCGCGCCATGGACGAAGGAGCCGGTTCGGCCAGCTTGCGGCCCGCCAAGGGCATCCACGTCAGCGTGCCGTGGTCCAAGGTGCAGTGCGACATCGCGGTCGTGATCCCGGTCCTCAAGGACAAGCGCTCGATCTTCGTGGTCCCGTGGGGTGACCGCGTCTACGTCGGCACGACCGACACCGACTACGACGGACCTCTCGACGACCCGGTGTGCACTCCCGACGACGTCCGCTATCTGCTCGACGCCGTCAACCGCTTCCTCACCATCCCGCTCACGCCCGACGACGTGTTGGGGACGTGGGCCGGTCTGCGGCCCCTGGTACGTGACGCCAAGAGCGACCGCACCGCCGACCTGTCCCGCCGCCACCGCGTAACCCGGTCGCCGAGCGGGCTCATCACGGTCAACGGCGGCAAGCTCACGACCTACCGGCGCATGGCGGCCGACACCGTCGACGAGGTCGTCGACGTGCTCGGACGCGGCGGACGCTCCCGCACGGCGCGGCTGTCGCTGCGCGGCGCCGAGGGCTTCGAGGCGGTCGCCGACGAGCACCTGGCGACCCGCTACGGGGGCGACGGCCGGACCGTGCAGGCCATGATCGCCGCCGATTCGACCCTCGGGGAGCCCATGGTGCCTTCGCTGCCGTACCGGCGCGCCGAGGCGTTGTACGCGGCGCGCTACGAGATGGCCCACACGCTCGACGACGTGCTGACGCGACGCACGCGCGCCCTGCTCCTGGCCCGCGACGAGACGGCGGCGGTGGCGCCCGACGTCGCCCGCCTGATCGCAAGTGAGCTCGGGTGGAACGAGGCGGAGGCGGCCCGCCAGGCCGCGACCTTCCAGGCCTCGGTGGCGAGCGAGCGCGAGGCCGCCGGCCTGCCGGAGCACGTGGTCGCATGAACACCAATCGCGGCGCGCCCACGCCGGCGATCGCGTTCGACGCCCCGGTCGAGTCGATCGAGCGCCGGTTCTCTACAGCGCCCGTCGTCGAGGTCGACACCAGCGTCCTCCACGCGCTGCGCGCAACCGGCGCCGCCGTGTCGACCGACGTCGCCGACACCGTCGAGACGGGCCGCGACTGGTGGCCGCTGGCGATGACGTGGGCCCTCGACGGCGCCGAGCCGGGCCGGGCCGCAGCCGTCGTACGCCCGTCGTCGGTCGAACAGGCGTCGGCCGTGGTCGGGCTCTGCGATGCCGCGCTGGTTCCTGTGACGACCGCGGCCGGCCGCAGCGGGGTCTGCGGAGCGTCGGTCCCGCTCCACGGCGGCGTCCTCCTCGACATGACCGAGATGGCGGGCGTCGTCGATGTCGACGACCAGTCACAGCTGCTGCGCGTCCGGGCGGGAACGTTCGGCGACGTCCTCGAGGACGAGCTCCGTGGCACGTACGGGATCACCGTGGGCCACTGGCCGCAGTCGGTGGAGCTCTCGACCGTCGGCGGGTGGCTGGCGTGCCGCGGGGCGGGTCAGTACTCGACGCGGTACGGAAAGATCGAGGACATGGTCGTCGACATGGAGGTCGTGCTGGCGGACGGCCGCGTCGTGCACACGGGTACGGGCGGCCCGCGCGCCGCTGTCGGGCCCGACCTCAATCAGGTGTTCGTCGGCAGCGAAGGCACACTGGGCGTGATCACCGAGGCGACCCTGCGCGTGCACCCGGTGCCCCCGGCCGAACGGCGGGCCGCTTTCGGCTTCGACTCGTTCGCCGAGGGGCTCGACGCCTGCCGGCGCGTCCTCAGGCGGGGCGCCACGCCGGCGGTCCTGCGCCTCTACGACGAGGCCGAGTCGCAGCGGAACTTCGAGGTGGGCGATACGTGCGCCCTGATCGTGCTCGACGAGGGCGAACCGGCGATCGTCGACGGTGCCATGAGCATCGTCGCCGACGAGTGCTCGTCGGCGGCGCCGCTCGACGACTCGCTCGTCGAACGCTGGCTGGGGCACCGCAACGACGTGTCGGCGCTGGAGGCGCTGGTCCGGCGGGAGATCGTCGTCGACACCATCGAGATCGCCGGCCGGTGGGCGGCCCTCGGGCCGATCTACGACGACGTGCGCGCCGCGGTCTCCGCCGTCGAGCACACGCTCGTCGTGTCCGCCCACCAGTCCCACGCCTACACCGACGGGGCCTGTCTGTACTTCACGTTCGCCGGCCGCCCGCCGGTCGAGGAGCGCGACCGCTTCTACGTCGCCGTGTGGAACGCAGCGACCCGTGCGGTGCTCGCCAACGGCGGGGCCCTCAGCCATCACCACGGCGTCGGCCTGAACCGGGCCCGCTTCGTGCAGGACGCGCTGGGCCCGGCCTTCGACGTGCTCGTGTCTTTGAAGCAAGCGCTGGACCCCAACG
>JAFASB010000552.1 GCA_019244985.1 Acidimicrobiia bacterium
TCGCCGCAGCCGCCGCCGAGGTGGCCGACGGCACGTGGGACGAGCACTTCCCGATCGACATCTACCAGACGGGTTCGGGCACCTCGTCGAACATGAACGTCAACGAGGTCCTGGCCAACCTGGCGAGCGAGAAGCTCGGCAAGAAGGTCCACCCCAACGACCACGTCAACGCCAGCCAGTCCTCCAACGACGTCTTTCCCTCGGCCATCCATCTGGCTGCCACCAACGGCGTCGTCAACGATCTCATCCCCGCTCTGCAGCAGCTGGCGAAGGCACTCCGCAAGAAGCAGCGCGAGTTCAAGGACGTGGTGAAGTCCGGGCGCACCCATCTGATGGATGCCACGCCGGTCACCCTCGGCCAGGAGTTCGGGGGGTACGCGGCGGCCATCGAGCACGGCGTCGAGCGCCTCGAGGCCGCCCTGCCGCGACTGGCCGAGCTGCCGCTGGGCGGCACGGCGACGGGCACCGGCATCAACGCGCCGAAAGGTTTCGCACGCGCCGTCGTCAAGCAGCTGGCAGAGGAGCTGCAGCTTCCCCTGACCGAGGCGCGCGACCACTTCGAGGCGCAAGGTGCGCGCGACGGATTGGTCGAGACATCGGGGATGCTGCGCGTGATCGCCGACTCGCTGGTGAAGATCGCCAACGATCTGAGGTGGATGGGCAGTGGCCCCCGGGCCGGACTCGCCGAGATCCGCATCCCCGACCTCCAACCGGGCAGCTCGATCATGCCCGGCAAGGTCAACCCCGTGATCCCCGAGGCCGTGATGCAGGTCGCAGCCCAGGTCATCGGCAACGACGCGGCGGTCGCGTTCAGCGGCGCCATGGGCAACTTCGAGCTCAACGTGATGCTGCCGGTGATGGCCCGCAACCTGCTCGAGTCGATCCGCATCATGTCGAACGCTTCCCGCGTGTTCGCCACCAAGTGCATCGCCGGCATCGAGGCCGACGCCGACCGCTGCCGCTTCTACGCCGAGTCGTCACCCGCCATCGGCACCTCGCTCAACCCCTACATCGGCTACGAGGAGGTGGCGCGGGTCATCAAGAAGGCGATGAAGGAGAACAAGACCCTGCGCGAAGTCATCCTCGAGGAAGGGCTGATGGAGGAGACCGACGTCGACCGCGCCCTCGACGTCGAAGCGATGACGAAGGGCGGAATCCTCTAGGCGCTACGCCAGGGCGCGGAGGGGGGCGCCGTCGAAGGGCGCCGGATCCGTGGACCAGGGAATCGGCGGTTGGGTCCACTTCAGGATTCGCGAGAGCTCGTCGGTGAGCTTCCGCCAGCCGACCGGGTCCCAACCCTCCGTCGCGTTCACGATCGAGCCGTCCACGCCCAGGTGGACGATGGCGGGGAGCGACGCCAGGCCGAAGGCCTTGATCGCCGCGTAGTCGGGGTCGACGAATGTGAGCACCTCATCGGCCAGCGGACCGAGGAACTTCCGGGTGTCCGTGGCGTCGCCGGCGACCAGCCAGGCGACCCGGCAGTCGGCCTCGTCGTAGGTGGCGAACACTCTCGTGGCCGTGTCGAGGATGCGGCGGCTCCGCTCGTTGGAGGGGTCGAGGGCGACGAAGACCAGATGAAACATGCTGATCCACGCGTTGACCGGGCGTCCCGGTCCGTTGATGGGCGTCAGCGTCAGGTCGAGCGGCGGATTGTTTGCCACGGCGCCGGAAAGATAGCGGGGTAGCTTCCGCGCATGCTTTTCGCCGCAGTCGACAGCGCCGGCTTCAAGATCGTTCTGAGCCTCCATCTGGTGTCGGCGATCATCGGGTTCGGCGGGATTTTCATCCTCGGGTTCGTGGGCGCCGCGTCGCAGCGGCACCAAGGACGTGAGGGCCAGGCCGTCTTCGACACCGCGCAGCAGTTCGGCACCATCGCCGAGTACTTCATCTATGCCGTGCCCATCTTCGGCATCGCTCTGCTGTTCATGAGCACGACCAACGGCACCCATGTCTATTGGTGGGACCAGACCTGGGTGTCGCTCTCGCTGTTGATCTACATCGCCACGCTGGGGTTCGTGCACGCCGTCCTTCGGCCGAACCTGAAGCGCATGGGAGCGCTTATGGCGGAGCTGAATGCCGGCGGTCCGCCGCCCGGTGGCGGATCAGGCCCGCCGCCGCAGGTCGCCGAGCTGGAGGCGCGGGGCAAGCGGGCGGGCGTCAACGGCGCCATCGCCAACCTGGCATGGGTGGCGATCGTGATCCTCATGGTCTGGAAGCCAGGCCTTTGACGTAACTTCCACCCGATGCACCCCATCGAGCGGCTGCGCATGGTTGCTCGTGCCGCGGGGGAGGGGCCGGCCCTCGTCGCCCAGGAGGCGGCCGGTGCCCTGGTGGCGTTCGGCGACGACCCCGCGGGACTGGTGACGGCGTGTCGCCGCCTCGTCGATCGCCAGCCGACGAGCGGCCCGATCTGGTGGCTGGCGGCACGCGTGCTCTGCTCCACCGACCCGAGCACCGAGGCGTGGCGCGCCGTCGAGGAGCTGCAGGACGACCGCACGCCTGAGCAGCTGGCGGCCGCGCTTCCCGACGGCGCCATCGTCACCGTCGTCGGCCTCGGAGAGCACGTTGGGGACGCCCTTGTACGACGCGGCGATCTCGAGGTGCTCCTCGTCGACAACGACA
>JAFASB010000020.1 GCA_019244985.1 Acidimicrobiia bacterium
TGATGAACCGCCTCTTCGGCAAGCGCCTGAACAAGATCCGGGAGCCCTGGCAGATGTATCCGGTCGGGGTGCTGTTCGGTCTCGGCTTCGACACCGCCACCGAAGTTGCGTTGCTGGTCCTGGCGGCCGGTGCGGGCGCCGCGGGGCTGCCGTTCTACGCGATCCTGTGCTTGCCGATCCTGTTCGCCGCCGGGATGTCGCTGCTCGACACCATCGACGGGTCGTTCATGAACTTCGCCTACGGGTGGGCGTTCTCAAAGCCCGTGCGCAAGGTCTACTACAACATCACGATCACAGGCCTGTCCGTCGCGGTCGCGCTGTTCATCGGCACGATCGAGCTCGTCGGCCTGCTGACCCAGAAGCTCGGGATCACCGGCTCCGTCCCGGACTGGTTTCAGAACTTCAACATCAACACAGCCGGGTTCATGATCGTCGCGATGTTCATCGTCACCTGGGCGATCGCGCTCGCCGTCTGGCGCTTCGGACGGATCGAGGAGAAATGGACTCTCGGGATGCAGACGGCCGCGGGGCACCACCGGCCGACAGACTGACCCTCGTGCCGGCACGCCTATGATGGTGACGGAGCCAGCCGGCCTACACGCAAGCCGGCCCTCGCCGCCGTGACCGTTGCTCCCCACACCGCCCCGCTTCAGTTCACGACGCTCGCGGATGCCGTAGACGCGCTTCGCCACAGGGGAATGCGACTGTCGACGGCCCGCCGCTTGGTGCTCGAGGCACTGTTCGCCGCCGATGGACCGGTGTCCGCCTCCTACCTCGCCAAGGCATTGCGAGTGGACGAGTCCTCCGTCTACCGCAATCTAGAGACGCTCGAGCGACACGGCGTAGTCCGCCACGTCCACCTTGGGCACGGCCCCGGGCTGTACACGCTTGTCAACCGGCCCGAGGTCCACTACCTGTACTGCGAGAGCTGCTCTGCAGTCACCGAGGCTGCCCCCAACGAGTTCGAGTCGATCCAACAGGCGATCCGAGACCAGTTCGGACACGAACCCGACTTTCGGCACTTCGCGATCGTCGGTCGCTGTCGGCGGTGCGCAAGCCTCCCGTCCGGATACGAAGGCCAGGCCAGCGTGCCACACCGGGCCGAGGACCACGACCACGACCACCACGCCAGGGAACCTCACCCGCACGAAGCACACCGACATCTTCACAGCCACGGCGACTACGTGCACTCACATCCACACACCCACGAACCCGGCCAACGGGCCAAGCACTAAAAGTGCTCTAGTCGACCGCCATCACGACGACGGTCGCGTCGTCCTCGAGCGGTTCGGCCCAGCAGTTGGTTACGGCTTGCTGGATTGCCATCGCCGTCGAGGCAGCGGTCGGGTTGTCGGCGCGTTCGAGCGCCTGGATCAGGCCCTCCACGCCGAACGTCCCGCCGGTCTCGGTTCTCCGGTTGATGACGCCGTCGGTGACGAGAATAAGTCGCTCCCCAGGGTGCAGCTGGCGGCGGGTCAGCTCGAATTTTGATGGGACGTCATCGGTGCCCAAGGGTGAGTAACATGGGCCCTCGAGCTCGGCGAGCCCGCCGTCGGTGCCGACCACGTACGCGGGCGGGTGTCCGCAGTTTGCCCACGTGAGGGTTGCCGTGGCGGCCCTCCAGCGCGCGAAGATGGCCGTGACGTAGAACTCATCGTTGTCGAGCCGCCGGACCGTCTCGTGGACGGCGGTGAGTGCTTGGTCGAGGTCCTGCCCGCTGCGGCGGGCGGCCCGGAGCGCACCCAGCGCGGCGGCACCCAGGCCGGCCGCGGTGGGGCCGGTTCCGACGGCGCCGGCGATCGCCAGCCACGCGCCATCGCGGTTCTCGACGAAGTCGAACCAGTCGCCTCCGACCTCGTAGCTGGGTAGCAGCGCGCCGGCGAGTTGGGCGCCGGCGATGCGGGCGATCCGTGGCGGGAACAGGTGCTGCTGGACTTCGGCGGCCGGCGTCGTGGGCTTGTGTCGCCGCGCGGCCTCGATGTAGTCGGTGTAGTCGTTGGCCAGCTCGAGGGCCGCCGCGCCCTGTTTGGCGATGTCGTCTAGCTCCGTGAGCGGCTCCCCCACGCACAAGAGCAGGCCAATCGTCCGCCCCCGGAGCCACAGTGGCTTGGCGACGCAGCCGGGGAGCTCGGTCTGCAGGCGCTCCTCGAACGCGGGCAGCCCCTCGGGGACGATCTCGGGTCCAAGCGCAGGCGGCGCATCGAGGTGCTCGGGGAACTCTTCGGAGCCGGCGAGGCGGAGGAGGTGGGAACCGTCGATGTCGACGACGTAGAGTGCGATCGCCACGCCGGCGACGCGTCTGGCCTCGGCGACAAGCTGGTCGGGGACGAGGTGGGATGGAACCTCGTCCAGGACCCGCGTGACCTCGAGCGCAAGCGGAGACTCCCGACCCAGCCGCCCAGGAGCTTGGAACGGCATCGTCGCCACCCGGCCGCGGGTGGTGGAGCCGGGGT
>JAFASB010000098.1 GCA_019244985.1 Acidimicrobiia bacterium
GCAGCCATTGGGGGGTCGAGGACGCCAGCTGTCCCGACCGGCCCAACCCGCCCGTGCCGACGTGGCACGCCTCCTCCACGTACCGCTTCCGGGTCGGGCTGGCCGACGACATGCTCGGCTACCTGATTCCGGCGTGGGGGTTCTCGACGCAGCCCGGGGTCTTCGCGACGACCTGCTTCAACGATCAGAGCGACAAGGACCCCCGCGGTCACCAGCACAAGCTGGAGAGCGAGTCGGTCGGGCCCACGGCAGCCAACCTGGTGGCCCAGCATCTCAGTGCTGTCCTCGACGCCCAGCGCGGGCAGCACGCCGTGATCCGGCCCGGACGGTTCGTACGCGCCGACGGGTCGCTCAGCCGCTCACCGGTCGGCGCCGTCGGCCTCTGGCTGTCCAGCGCCGCGCCCGGTGGCAGCGGGCTTCTCCTCGCCGCCGGCCGCACCCGCCTCTTCGGTTCGTACTGGGTCGACGGCCACGGACAGTTCGTCGATTACGACGCAGTCACCCAGACGGCCCCCGACCTCCTCACCCACGGAATGGTCGTCGCCGGGCGCACCTACTACGTCGACGTGTACCCCGACGTGACGGCGCCGGCGTTGGGTTCCGCACAGTGACATAAGTTCGGCTCATGGCTGTGCACGACCGGCCCTTCGGCCGCTACTACGAAGACTTCGACATCGGTGACGTCTACAAACACTGGCCGGGCAAGACGATCACCGAGTACGACGACCATCTCTTCTGCATGATCACCATGAACCACCACCCGCTGCACACGAATGCGTGGTTCGCCGAGCACGAGACCGTCCAGGGCAAGAACGTGGTGGTCGGCAACCTCGTCTACTCGCTGGTGCTCGGGATGAGCGTCCCCGATGTCAGCGGCTCGTGCATCGCCAACCTCGAGGTGGAATCGCTCAGCCACAAGAAGCCGACGTTCCACGGCGACACGATCTACGCCGAGACCCGCGTGCTCGACAAGGTCGAGTCGAAGTCCAAAGAGGACCGCGGTGTCGTCACGGTCGAGACCAAGGGCTTCAACCAGCGGGGTGAGGAGGTCTGCTACTTCCGCCGCAAGCTGATGGTCTGGAAGAAGGACTTCGCCCCGGCCCGTCAGCGCCCGTACACCGAAGCAGACGCGTGGGGAGCGGGCTGACGCCGCGCATCCACGACACCGCCGCTGCCGGTTTCTCGGCGGGTAGCGGCGCGTACGCGCGAGGACGGCCCTCCTATCCGCAGGAGGCGATCGACTTCCTCGCCGACAAGATCGCCCTCGGCCCCGGCAAGAAGGTCCTCGACCTGGCGGCGGGCACCGGAAAGTTCACCGCGCTGCTCGTACCGACCGGCGCCGAGGTCGTCGCCGTCGAACCGGTCAAGGAGATGGGCGATCAGCTGCGATCGAGCGTCCCCGGTGTCGACGTCCTCGAGGGCACGGCCGAGGCCGTTCCTCTGCCCGACGCGTCGGTCGATGCCGTGACCGTTGCCCAGGCGTTCCACTGGTTCGACGCCCCGCTCGCTCTGGCCGAGATTGCCAGGGTGCTGAACGCCGGTGGCGATCTGGCGATGCTGTGGAATCGCCGCGACGAGTCGGTCCGGTGGGTTGCCCACATGAACGAACTGATCCGCTGGCACGAGTTCAATCAGCGCTCCTACGAGACGGTCGACTGGGCTGCGGCTGTAGCCGCGAGCCGGCTCTACACGCCGCTTAAGAAGTCGACGTTCCGGTACGAGCAGGTGCTCGACCGGGTCGGCCTCGAGGACCGCCTGCGCTCCGTGAGCTACATCGCGGCCAAACCCGAGGCTGAACGTGAGCAGGTCGTCGCCCTGGGGATGACCGCCGTCGACGGCATGAGCGAGCCGTTCGTGCTGCCGTACAACACGCTCGTCTTCTGGTGCAGCAAGCGCTCCTGAGCTGGTCGGCTCGCACGCGACGCGACCTGCCGTGGCGCCACACGCGGGACCCGTGGGCCATCCTCGTCAGCGAGCTGATGCTCCAGCAGACGCAGGTGCCGCGCGTCGTGCCGAAGTACCACGCCTTCCTCGAGGTGTTCCCGTCGGCGTCGGCCTGCGCATCGGCGTCGGTCGCCGACGTCGTCCGCGCCTGGCAGGGCCTCGGCTACAACCGCCGGGCCGTGAACCTCCACCGGACGGCCGTCGCCGTCGTCGACCGTCACGGCGGCGAGCTGCCCGACGACCTCGATGCCCTCATGGCGCTGCCGGGGATCGGGCCGTACACGGCGAGGGCGGTCCTCACGTTCGCCTTCGGCCGCGACGTGGGGATCGTGGAGAGCAACACCGGCCGGGTGCTGGCGCGTGTGGCCGGGCGGCAGCTCTCAGCCCGTGACGCGCAGCGGCTCGCCGACGAGCTCGTGCCGCGCGGTGACGGCTGGGCGTGGAACCAGGCGATGATCGACCTCGGGGCCACCGTTTGCCTGCGCCGGGCGCCGAAGTGCGTCGAGTGCCCGGTCGCCATCCACTGCCGCTGGCGCGGCGCGCCCGACCCGGCGGCGCCTGCCCACAAGCAGTCGACGTTCGCGGGCTCCGATCGCCAAGGCCGAGGCCGTCTGGTCGACGCCATGCGCCTCGCACCGGTGCCGTTCGACCGCATTCCCGAGGCCGCCGGTTGGCCCGACGACCCGGCCCGCGCCCACCGCGCCGCCGACACCCTGATCGCCGACGGCCTCGCCGTCGAACACGACGGCTCCCTGCGACTCCCCTAGAACCTCTCCGAATCGGTGAGTTCGCTCCCGTTGTGCCCGGTCGCGCCCTCGAACGCGGGACTTGGAGAGGTAATCGGGCGAATCGGTCAGGCGGTCAGCGTCGGGACCGTCTCTATTCCAAGGCGCCAGCTGGCCTCGAGTCCGTCGTCGTCGTCCTCGCGGTGGACTGTCGACACGACGCCACGCGCCACCAGGTCCTGCAGCACCGGTTCGACCAGCGCGCACGTCGGGCAGTCACGCTTGACGACGGCGACGATCACCCCTTCAGAAACTCCAGGATGCGCTTGTTGATGGTCTCGGGATCCTCGAGGTGCAAGAAGTGGTTGAGGCCCTCGAACAGCGCGACGTCTGATCCTTCGGCGAGCACCCCGTCGAGCCCCTGCACGAGCTCGATGCCCAACGCGTTGTCGGCGGTGCCGTGCATGTACAGCGTCGGCATCGGCGTCGGCGCCCCCGCGGCGGCGGCGAACCGCTCGTGCTCGGCAGCCGGTGCCTTGAAGCTGAACGTGTCCCGGTAATAGCCGATCGCCGCGGCCAGGTTCGCGGGGTTCCGCAGGCAGTCCTTCACGCGGGCCAGGTCCTCCTTGGCGTCGTAGCCCGAACCCACCCAGTCGCCCCAGAGGCCGTCGATGAACGCCAGGTCGTCGGCGCCGACGACGCCGTCGGCGATCGGCAGCTGGAAGAACCAGATGTAGAAGGAGCGCTTCAGCTGGGCGTAGGAACCGAGGAGGCCCGCGATCGCGCTCAGGTGCGGCACAGCCATCGTGACGATCCGGCGCCATCGCTGCGGATCGGCGGTTGCGCCCCACACTGCTGCGGCCCCCCAGTCGTGGCCGATGAGAACGGCGTCGCCGTCGCCGCCGAGCGCCTCGTGGAGGGCGCAGGCATCCGAGGACAGAGCGGCCGGGTAGTAGTTGGCATCGGAGGGAACCCCCGTCGGGGCGTAGCCCCGCATGTATGGAGCGACGGCGCGATAGCCCGCGTCAGCAAGCACGGGCAGCAGGTGTCGCCACGTCCACGGCGAATCTGGGAACCCGTGCAAACAGAGCGCAAGGGGCCCATCGCCCATCTCCAGCAGGGCGAACTCGAGGTCGTTGGCTGTGACGCGTGTCTCGGAAGGCTCCATTGGGAAAGCATTGCGCATAACCTGAAGCCCGCGCGAAGGGGGGCGGTCTGCTGAATGTGACGTTCTACGGCGTGCGGGGTTCGACTCCGTGCCCGTGCGATGCCAACCGGCGCTACGGCGCCAACACCGCGTGCGTGGCGCTCGAGGTCCCGGGCGACGACCCCATCGTCTTCGACATCGGCACCGGCCTTCGCTTTTGGGGGCAGACCCTCCCGCAGGACGGCTCCTTCCACGGCACCGCGCTCGTCACTCATCTGCACTGGGATCATGTGCAGGGCCTGCCGTTCTTCGTCCCGATCGACCGTCCCGGCGCCACGTTCGACATCTACGGACCCACGCCTGACAACGCGACGAACATCGAGGACGCGCTCTGCAAGTTCATGCAGCCGCCCTACTTCCCGATCCGCCCCACCGACCTGCGCGGGGAAATCCGCTTCCACGACGTCAACGACGAGGAGTTCAAGGTCGGTCGGGCACGCGTGGTGTCGCGTCTCGTTCCGCACCTCGGCCCGACGAACGGGTACCGGGTCGACTGGGACGGGTTCAGCGTTGGCTACATCAGCGACCACCAGGCGCCCCGCGACCTCGCCACCGTTCCCGAATCGGTGCTCGAGATCGCCGACGGTGTCGACCTTCTCATCCATGACGCGCAGTACACCGACGATGACTGGGACCTGAAGTCGCACTGGGGTCACTGCACGGTCGACTACGCCGTGCTGGTCGCCAAGGAGGCGGGTGCCCGCCGCCTTGCGCTCTTCCACCACGATCCGGCCCACAGCGATGACAAGCTCGACGCACTGCTCGAGCACGCCCAAGCCAAGGGTGCGGCTGCGGGCGTCGGCGAGGTTCTCAGCGCGTCCGAGGGGACGACGGTCTCCTTTGAACGGCCGTAACCAGCCGTCGTAGCGTCTCCAACCGTGCCCGAATTCGAAGACGCCCTCGGTCCTGACGCGGGAGACGAGACGCCGCCGTCACCGACGATCGAGGCGGCCCACTTCCGCAGCGTCCTCGGTCACTACGCCACGGGCGTCACCATCATCACCGCCGAGCACGACGGCAAGCCGTACGGGCTGGCGGCCAACTCGTTCACGTCGGTCTCGCTCGACCCTCCGCTCGTGTCGTTCTGCGCAGCCCACTCGTCCACGACGTGGCCCCACATCAAGGCGGCGGGCCACTTCTGCGTGAACATCCTCGGCGAGCACCAGGAGGAGCTGTCGCGGCTGTTCGCGCGGAGCGGCGCCGACAAGTTCGCCGGCGTCGGCTACTCGAAGGTCGCGACAGGAGCGCCGGTGATCGCCGACGTACTCGGCTTCCTCGACTGCATGATCGAGGCCGAGCACGAGGCGGGCGACCACGTCATCGTCGTTGGCCGCGTGCACGACCTCGACATCAATCAGGAAGGCAAGCCTTTGCTGTTCTTCCGCGGCGGCTACGGCCGCTTCGATGCGTAAAAGGACTCCGGACAACATGGCCACCGTTACCGAATCCGACGTCATCAGCGGTGTGGTGCTCGTCGAGCCCGACTCCCACGGCGACGAACGCGGTCGCTTCGTCGAGTCCTACCGGCGGTCGTGGTTCCCGCACGGTCGCGAGATGGTGCAGGGCAACCGCTCCGACAAGCAGGCGGGCGCCCTCGTCGGCCTTCACTACCACCTGCACCAGGCGGACTACTGGTACGTCCCGCGCGGGCGCGCCCTCGTCGTCCTGCACGACCTGCGTGATGGCTCGCCGACCGAAGGGGCGACGCTCACCGTCGAGATCGGCGACCAGAACGAGATCGGGGTGTTCATCCCGCCGGGTGTCGCCCACGGATTCGCGGCCCTCACCGATCTGATGATCACCTACCTCGTCGACCAGTACTACAACCCCGACGATGAGCTCGGCGTGGCCTGGGACGACCCCGAGATCGGCGCCGACTGGCAGCTCACCGATCCGGTGGTGTCCAAGCGAGACCAGACCAACCCGGCCCGCAAGGACCTCCCGGCCGGCCGCCGCCCCTATTTCGGGTTGCGGACGTAGCCGGGCGCAACCCAGACGTCGGCTGCCACGGCAAGGGCGGCCACACCGGCGGCGATCATCGCCGCGAGCCACGCCCAGCCCGCGTGGCCGGCGAGGAACAGGATTGCCGAGACGACGAGCAGCCCGACCTCCGTCGCCCACGTGACCCGGTGCATCTGCTCGACGAGCGCGAACGTCGCCAACAGCGCGAGGAGCGCGACCACGACAACAGCCCGGAAGTCGGCCACGAATCCGAGGAGCACGACCGCCGCGGCGATCGCCTGCATCGCCCGGGGGCTGGGGAGGTCGACGTCCACGCCACAGAGGGTAGGCCGACGACAGGGATCGCCCTAGGCAATGGCGAACACCCTCAGTACTCTGACCCCAGCGTGCGATCACGGAGCGTGAACATGGAGACCAGCGCCCTCGGCCAGGCAACCGTCCTCGGCCACGCCATGGCCGACGTGGCCGCCGCACGCGAACGGGCGCGCCAGCAACGGCTGCGCCGCGTGCTCGTCATCCTGGCCGTCGTCGCCATCTCCGTCGGGCTGCGGATGCTCAACGGGCAGGCGATCTCCCTGGGCTGGCCCCACCTCCCGGCGTTCATCGGCGACTACCTCCCGGCGATCATGTTGGTGGTCCTGCTCGGCGGCGTCGTCGTGCTGCCGATGCTCGGCGCGGGCCGCAGCCCGCACGTCGTGTACAGGGCCGCAGAGATCGACGTCTCGCTCGCCGACGTGAAGGGCGCCGGTGTCGTCGTCGACGAAGTGGTCAAGACGCTCAATCTGTTCCTCGCCTTCAAGACTTTCCGCGAGCGCATGGGCGGCACGGCGCGGCGGGCGATCCTGTTCGAGGGGCCGCCGGGCACGGGCAAGACCTACATGGCCAAGGCGATGGCCAAGGAAGCGGGCGTGCCGTTCCTTTTCGTATCGTCGTCGGCCTTCCAGTCGATGTACTACGGCCAGACCAACCGCAAGATCCGGTCGTACTTCAAGGCCCTGCGTAAGGCAGCCCGACGCGAGGGCGGCGCCATCGGCTTCATCGAGGAGATCGACGCCATCGGTGCGGCGCGCACCGGCATGGGCGCGTCGACGAATCGCGAGGGCATTTCCGGGGTCGTCAACGAGCTCCTGATCCAGCTGCAGTCGTTCGACACTCCGACCTCGAGCGTTCGCGCCGCGGGCGCGGCGATCGACGTCATCAACCGCTGGCTACCGCACCACCGCCAGTTGCGCCGTCCCCGCGCCGCTGCCGCCAACATCCTCGTCATCGGCGCCACCAACCGGGCTGCTGACCTCGACCCTGCGCTTCTGCGGCCGGGCCGCTTCGACCGGTCGATCTACTTCGACCTGCCGAGCCGCAGCGGCCGCCGCGAGATCATCGACTACTACCTCGACAAGAAGGCCCACGAGGTCGAGCTCGACGACCCGGCCAAGCGTGAGGCGCTGGCAGCGATGACGTTCGGCTACTCGCCGGTGATGATCGAGCACATCCTCGACGAGGCGCTGGTGTGGGCCCTGCGACGCGGCGCGGACGCCCTCGACTGGCACGACATCCAGCAGGCCAAGATGACCGAGGAGATCGGCCTCAAGAACCCCGTCGAGTACACGGAGAACGAGCGGCGCACGATCGCCACCCACGAAGCCGGCCACGCCACCGTCGCCTACCTCGTGGGCAGCGGCCGCAAGCTCGAGGTGCTGTCGATCATCAAGCGCCGCGACGCCCTGGGCCTGCTCGCCCACTCAGAGATCGAAGAGCGCTTCACCAAGACGCGCAGCGAGATCATCTCCCTGATTCAGATCGCCATGGGCGGCATGGTCGCCGAGGAGCTGTTCTTCGGCGAGGCGGGCACCGGCCCGGCCGGCGACCTGCAGGCCGCCACCCAGGCGGCGGCCCAGATGGTCGGTTCGCTCGGCATGGCGGGCTCCCTGATCTCCTACGAGGCGCTGGAGATGCAGGGCGCGGCCAACGTCGTCGCCAAGGTGCTGTCGAACGACGACGGCAAGGAGGCCGTCGACCGCATCCTCAACGACGCTAAGAAGGCGGTGCGGACGATGCTCGACGAGCACCGCCACGTCGTGGAGGGTCTGCGCGACGCCCTCGTCGATCGCGACGAACTGATCGCCGACGAGATCGTCAACGTGATCGAGGCGGCGATGGACGCCCATGACGAGGCGCAGAAGGGCATCGTCGAGCCGGCCGCCATCGAGCCCGTCGGGCCCGTGGCGATCAACCTCAGTGCGGAGAGCTGAAACCTCCGCCTGACATGGGCCGTTCTTAGGCGGACTCCAGTTCGCTGACCGGCTCGAGCAGCATCAGCGAGCCGCCGCCGGCGCGGCGACGGGCCCACAGGACGACGTCGTGGTCGTCGGTGAGGTACACGACCTGCGTCTTCTCGGCGACGCGGTCGAGCAGGTCGAGGAGGTCCCACTTGCTCTCGCCGCGGACCTTGGCCAGGGGTTCGTCGAGGACGACCGGAAGCGGCTCGTCGCCGGCACCGGTGCGGGCGTCGGTCAGGCGGGCCATCAGCTGGCGGCGCACATCTTCGACATCGAGGCCGTCGCCGCCGGAGCCGAGCTCGCCGCCGAGGGAGGACTCGAGCACGTGCACGCGGCGCTCGACGGCCGCCTTGCGGTCCGCGAGATGCTCGACGTCGGGCACGAGCGTGAGTGCGGTCTCGTAGGCCTGGGCGGCGACCGTCCTCCGGCGCTGAAGGTCGATGACGTCGGGCTCCTCGGAGTCGTCGGGCTCGACCGTCGCACCCCACTCGGGGCGGTGATCGCGGCGGGCGAGGGCCTCGAGCCGGCTGAGCTCGGCCTCGACCTCCTCGCGCGGCCGGCTGTGTGTGCGGGCCTGGTCGCGACGCTTGGCGCGGGCGATGGCCTCCTCGAGCGCGGCCACCCGCGTGGCGACGTCGTTGCCGTCGACACCCGCCTGGTCGAGGATCGTCTCGAGGCCTTTGCGCGCGGCGGCGACTTCGGCCTCGGCCGATTCCAGCTGGCGCTGGAGATGAGCAGTCGCAGCGAACTCCGCCTGTTGGCGCACCATGCCCGCAGCGAGCGTCGGGTCGTCGACACCGAACGGGGCGCACGCGCGCATGAGGGCGGCGCGTGCCTTGTCGGCCGCCGGTTCCGCGACCTCGCCGAGCTCGCGTCGGGTGGCGTCGATCTCGTCCGCCGCCCCGCCGAGGCTGGCGACCGCGGCTGCGTACCGGCGCACCTCCTGTTCGAGGGCGAGGGCGTCGGCCGGCGCTACGTCGCCCGCCAGCTCCTGCCACTCCGAGAGCGACATCCGGTGCTCCATGGCCGACAGGTGCAGACGCTCCCGCGCCGACGGATCGATGGTGGCGTCGATGCGACGCATGTGGAACGAGAGGTAGGTCGGCACGCCCGCCTTCTGGAGGACAGCCTCCTCGTCCGCCTCGGCCTCTTCGAGCTGCTTGCGGGGCCCGACGAACGACCAGAGCGCAGCGCCGGCCGCGCCGACGAGTGCAACAGGGGCGACCAG
>JAFASB010000205.1 GCA_019244985.1 Acidimicrobiia bacterium
GGATCGTCTCACTCGACATCCCATTCGCTGACGTGGCCTCGAGCGCGGGAATCGTGACGCCCTCGCCTCCGGGAAACAGGCTGCCGATCCAGGACTCCAGCCGAGGCCGCAATTGTTCGGGGTCGCGGCTCGACCGATGCATGTCGATCTCCGGCGGCCCCCCCGGCTCCCCCATCAGCGCGTCAGGATAGGGGTCCTGTGAATACCGCGCCTGATCCGTTCGCACCCGCGACCCTCGGTCCGCTCGCCCTTCGCAACCGCATCGTGAAGGCGGCCACGTTCGAAGGCGCCACCCGAGAGCACGTCGTGAGCGACCGGCTGATCGAGTTCCACCGCAAGGTCGCAGCGGGCGGCGTCGGCATGACGACCGTCGCTTACTGCGCCGTCTCCGCGGACGGCTGCGGCACACCGAACGAGATCATCCTCACCGACGAAGCCGTGCCCGGACTGCAGCAGCTCGCCGACGTCGTGCACGCCGAGGGCGCGGCGGTCGCCGCCCAGATCGGCCACGCAGGAGCCGTCGCCGCCGCGACCGGCCACCGGGGCCTGTCGCCGTCGCCCGTTCTCAGCCCGCTGGCGATGAAGCGCACGCGGGCCGTCACCGCCGACGACATCGCCCGCATCACCGAGGACTTCGGACGCGCCGCGCGCGTCGTCGCCGACGGAGGGTTCGACGCGGTCGAGGTCCACCTCGGCCACGGGTACCTGCCCAGCGAGTTCCTCAGCCCCAAGATCAACAAGCGCACCGACCAGTGGGGCGGCTCGCTCGAGAACCGCGCTCGGTTTCCACGCCAGATCGTGCGGGCCGTTCGCGACGCCGTGGGCGACCGGCTGGCGGTCACCGCCAAGCTGAACATGGCCGACGGCGTGCCCGGCGGGCTGTGGGTCGACGAGAGCCTCGAGGTCGCCGCCATGCTGCAGGACGACGGCTGCCTCGACGCCATCGAGCTCACGGGGGGGAGCTCGCTGCAGAACCCCATGTACCTGTTCCGGGGCGACGCACCGATCCACGAGATGGCCGACACCATGCCCGGCGTCTTGGGGGTCGGCATGCGGCTGTTCGGCAAGCGCTTCCTGCCGGAGTATCCGTTCGAGGAGGCGTACTTCCTGCCCTACGCGCGCCAGTTCCGCGACGCGCTGACGATGCCGCTGATCCTCCTCGGCGGCATCAACCGAGTCGACACCATCCACCGCGCCATGGAAGAAGGCTTCGAGTTCGTCGCCATGGGCCGCGCCCTTCTGCGCGAGCCCGACCTCGTCAACAAGCTCCAGTCGGGCACTTCACAGGAAGGTCTCTGCATCCACTGCAACAAGTGCATGCCGACGATCTACCGCGGCACGCACTGCGTGCTGGTCGACTAGCTCCTACGCGTCGGCGAGCTCGCTGTTGAGGCGCTCGGTGACCTCGATGTACTCCTCGATCATCTCGTAGATGACTTCTTTCGCCGTCCGCACCTTGTTCATGCGGCTGACGATCTGACCGACCGGCATGCCGAGCAGCTCGCGGTTGCCGGCGGCCGTGATGCGGCGGGTGGCGTAGGACCACAGGATGAACTGCAGCGGCATCGGGAGCGGCTTGGGCGCGTCGGGCGACTCCCAGGCCTCGGTCCACGCCGTGCGCAGCTGACGGGCGGGCTTGCCGGTCATCGACCGTGAACGGACCGTGTCCGTCGACGTGGCGGCCAGCAGCTTCTCCATGATCGGGGGCTGCATGTCGGACTCGGCGACCGTGAGCCACACCGAACCGGTCCACACGCCGTCGGCGCCCAGCGCCATCGCGGCGGCCATCTGCCGGCCGCTGCCGATCCCGCCCGCCGCGAGCACGGGCGTCGGCGAGATGGCGTCGACCACGTCAGGAACGAGCACCATGCTCGCCACTTCCCCCGTGTGGCCGCCCGCTTCGTAGCCCTGGGCGATGATCAGGTCGACGCCCGTCTGCACGTCGCGGATGGCCTGCTCCTTGCGGCCGATGAGCGCCGCCACCTTCACGTCCTGGGCGTGGGCGCGCTCGATCGCCTCAGGCGGGGGCGGGCCGAGTGCCGACGCCAGCAGCTTGATCGGGTGGGCCAGGGCGATGTCGATCAGGGGCGCGCCGGTGAGCTCGGTCCATCCGAGCACGCCCTGATCCAATGGCGACCCGCCGTTCCCCGACGCCTGGTCGGGTTCGTCGGGCACACCGTGCTCGGCGAGAATCTTGTGCACGAACTCCCAATGCTCGTCGGTGATCAAGCCGTGCAACGTGTCGGCCAACGACTTCTCGTCGGACAGACCCATCTCCCGGTCGGCGCTCTTGACGGGGATGACGACGTCGACGCCGTAGGGCTTGCCGTCGACGTGCTCGTCGATCCACTTCAGCTCGAGCTCGAGCTGCTCGGGCGAGAAGGCGAGGGCGCCCAGCACACCCATGCCGCCGGCACGGCTGACGGCGGCGGCGACGTCGCGGCAATGGGTGAACGCGAAGATCGGAAACTCGATCCCGAACATCTCGCAGAGCCGGTTCTGCATATCTGACGCCCTTTCAGAAGCCTGGGGTCAACCTACATCGGTGGCTTCCGAGGACCACGCCGACGCTGAGGCGTCAGGAGGCCAGGAACGCTGCCAAAAGGCGGGCCAGCTCGACCGGCTGGTCGCCCTGGATGCTGTGGCCGGCGTCGTCGACGGTGACCACCTCTGCGTCGGGCTTGCGGCGTTTGACCTCGACGACGTCGTCGTCAGAGACGACGCCCGAGAGTCCGCCCCGGAGAAGCAGCGTCGGTGCCTTGATGCGCTCGACGTCGTCCCACAGGTCCACGAAGGCGACGGCGGGCCGCTCGACCTCCTTCCACGCGCGCACCGGGTCGTAGCGCCAGGTCCACGATCCGTCGTCGAGCTCCTTGGCGTTGTGCAGGACGCCGCGGCGCAGCGACGAGACCGTGCGCGTCGGGTTGAACTGCACGGTGCGATCGAGGATCTCGTCGAAGGACTCGAAGCGTTCAGGCCCCGACAGGAAGGCGATGATCGGCTCGGCCTTCGTCTCGTTGACTCCCGGGGTGACGTCGACGATCGCCAGCTTCCGGACGAGGTCGGGAAACTCCGACGCGATCCGCATGGCGGTCATGCCACCCAGCGACATTCCGACGAGCAGTCGCGCGTCGGGGGCCAGTGCCCGCATGGCGGTTGCCACCGCCGGCGCGCTCGTCACGGGCGAGTAGTCGTGGTCCTGGCGCCAGTCCGAGTGCCCATGTCCCGGAAGGTCGATCGCGACCAACGGCCTGTCCAACGCCAAGGCGACCGTGTCCCATGTGTGCGCGTTCTGGCCGCCGCCGTGGAGGAGGACGATCTCGGGCGCGCCAGTCCCCCACACAAGAGCGCTGACCCGCTGGCCGCCGCCGACATCGACGGACTCTCGGCGGACGGTCGGCGGCACTGACCACGCCAGCCCAACCTCGGTGGCGTTGTCCTCGAGCATGGAGAACTCGTCGTACTTCATCGGCATTGCGCGCAGCGTAGGGTCGTGCGCGGATGACGACCAGCACCTTCGAGAATTACGACGAGAAGTTGGCCGCCGGTCTGCAGCGAGCGCACGAGCAGGAGGGCGGGCTGCCGGGGTTCCTCGGGATCCGTCTGGCCGAGTACTGGGCGGGGGGTATGCGGTTCGAAGTGGCGGTGCGCGACGAGCTGCTGACGCCGTTCAAGAATCTGCACGGCGGCGTGCTGTCGGCGACCGTCGACCACGCGCTGGGCACGGTCTGTTACCCGGTGATGCCCAAGGGCGCCTGGGCGGCGACGACCGAGTTCAAGTTGAACCTGCTGGCGCCGGTCACGGCCGGCACCTTGTCGACGACCGCTCAGATCATCTCGCTCACCAAGCGCACAGCCGTCGTCCGCATCGAGGTCACCAACGAGGACCGCCTGGTCTGCGCCGCCCAGGGGACGGTGCTGATCATGCTCCCGAAGAGCTAAACGCTCAACGGGTCGACCGCCGGGATCAGCAGCCGAGGACGCCCTTGACCAGGCAGCCCGGCGGGGGTGACTTCGGCGCGGGCTGCTGACCACCGCTGCCACCACCATTGTTGGCCGGCGGCGGTGGAGGCGGCGGCGGCGGTGCCGCGGCCTGGGCCAGGTTGAAGTCGAGCCCGCTGCTGATCACCGGGTCCTGGTTTCCGTTGGGCTGGCCCTGCGTCATCTGGGACGCCTGCGGCTTCGCCCACTGCGCGGCCTCCTGCACGGTGACGACCCCGTCGTGGTTGGTGTCGGCCTTCCCCTGCAGCATGCCCTGGTCGATGCTGAGTCCCGTCCAGACCGACTCGTGCCAGTCGTAGGACTCGTAGGACTTCTGGTTGGCCTGCGACGAGGCGGTGACCAGACGGTCCCCGTTCGAGATGCCCTTGTCGAAGGCGTCCGCTTCACAACCGGCGAAGTCGACCCACGCCTTGCCCTGCAGGTTGCGCAGGTTGTTGCCGACCTCGTCGTCGGAGATGAACTGGTTGTCGACCGACCACAGGTACACGTGCCCGGCACCGCACGGGCCCGAGCTCTGGATGCACGTGTGACCCGAGTAGTGGAAGACCGTCACCGTGTCCGGCGCGCTGTGCTGGGTCAGCCACTGCATGGCATTTCGGATGTTGCCGGCCGTGGCCTGGCCGTCGACCAGCTCGAGGATGTGATCGCCGGGCCAGTGCGCGTTGCTGAGCGCCTGCATGAAGGCGGCTGCGTCGCCCTCGCCGCCCGCCGTCGCGTGGGTGCGACCCTGGTACTGCTGGATGCCGATCACGACCGCCCACACCTTCGGCGTGGCGCCCGGCGCGGCCAGGTTCGCGAAGGGTTGCGGTCGCGGCGCCGCCGGCCGCGCCACGGCGTGGCCCATCGGGACGGCCGCACCACCGCCACCGCTCGACGCGTGCCCGCCGGCGCTGCGCACGCGTGGCTGCAGCAACGGTGTCGGGTCGGCGGGTCCGACGTCGTTGGTCGTCGGGGTCGCTGGCGCATCGCCTAACGGATCAGCGGCAGGCGCAGGGGCAACGGTCGTCGGCACTGGCGCGTTTCGCGTCGCCAGTTTGGCCTCGTCTTCACCGTGCGCCCTGGAACAGGCGGCCAGACCGGCGCCAAGGAGCAGGACGCAGACAACGGAGACAGCTCGCGAAGACACCCGACGCACATGTTCCCGTTCGACCTCGGACCGTAACCTTCCTGCCGAAAAGCCGCACTCTCGGCGGTAAATCAGGCGTCAGGCGACGACGGATGCGGGGAAATGCACGTACTCGTCGATGAGAAGCCGGCCGAACTCGGCGTCCGGCGGGCGCTCCCCCGCAGCCTGGAGACGCCCGCGAGCGACCAGGTCATCGGCGAGGGCGTCGAGGACGACATCGAGCGACAGGTCGTCGGTGTTGGCCCGCCAGGCGTCCCGTTCCGCCTCGTCGGTGAAGCAGTAGGCCTTCCACGAGATCGACAGGCGGAGCTCGTCCTCGTCGTAGGCGCTGATCACTTCCTCCCCGTCGCGCACCGTCCACCGGCCGTCGCCTTCGCAGAACAGCCGCATGCCATGGCGGACGCGGGCCAGCTCCTTCTCGTCGCCGAGGACGCGGTCGACGCCGTGGAACACGCTGTCGGTGTCGAGCACGACGGCGGTGTTGTGGCGCGGCGCGTAGGTGGCCGCCTCGCCCGCGGCGCCGTCGGGGTAGTACGCCAGCTCGCCGCCGCGACCGCCGCCGAAGTAGGAGATGCCCGTGGCGATCGGCATCCGCCATCGGTCGAACAGGCCGCTGTGGTGCATCACCACGAGCAGCCACTCCGGGGTCACCTTTCGGTTGGCGCCGCGGAACTCCGGGACGTCGGTGTGCACGGCGAGCTCTTGACCGGGCAGCAGGATGTTGGCGTACCCGATCGCCGGCTCGATGACGTCGCGGCCGTGGAGGCGGCGAGCGGCGTCGAGCAGAGCCGGGTGGGTCATGAACATCTCGACGCCGGGGGCAGCAACCTCGTCGCCGTACGCGTACGTCTCGCGGAAGTAGTTGGTGCGGGCCGCCATCAGACCGCGGTCGGAGTCCTTGCGGCCGAAGCGACCACCGGTTCGCACGAAGTTGACAGCCGCGTCGTAGCGCTGGGCCAGCTCGGGGGCGAACGTCGTGGGATAGCCCTCGTTGCTGTACAGGCCGTAGCTCGGGAAGCGGCGCCACAGTTCGAGGACGGCATCGGCCTCCTCGGCGCTCATCAACGGGTCGAGAACGATCACGGCGACGAACCGTACAGCTGCTACCAGTAGTTCCGCATGAGATCGCTGGCCCACTCCGGCTGGACCACCGGGCCCCGCGGCGCGAACTCGACCATGTAGGGCTTGACGTCGAGCACCGGCGTCCCGTCGACAGCGTCGAGCCCCCGGACACGGAGCGTCAGGCCGTCGACGCCGACCAGCTCGCAGCGGCTCACGCCGATGCGGTTGGGACGGGCCTTGGCCCGCTGGGCGAGGATGCCGACCTCCGGCCACTCGGGGTTGCCGCGCGGGCGACGGGCGCCGCGAACTACCGCGCCGGCCTCCACGAGATGGAAGAGGTACACGACCTCGATGTGCGAGAACTCCTCGAGGCGCTGCGCCGCGTCGGGCTCCAGCACCGAGCCGTCGAGCACGATCGTGGCCTCGACGTCACCCCACTCGTCGTCGACGACTTCGGTACGACCGCCCTCGACGACGCCGATGGGCTCGATGCCCGCGCCCAACCGCTAGGCCTCGAGGACTCTGACGACCCCGGTGTCCCCGTCGACCTCGAGGAGGGCACCGTCGGGGATGCTGCGGGTGGCGCCGGTGACGCTGACGACGGCGGGGATGCCCAGCTCGCGGGCGACGATGATGGCGTGGCTCATCTCGGCGCCCACGTCGACGACCACGGCCTCGGCGGGAACGAACAGCGGCGTCCACGAGGGGTCGGTGATGGGCGCCACGAGGACGTCGCCCGGCCCCAGACCGCGGGGGTCGAGGGGATCGAGCACCACACGCGCCCGGCCCCGCGCGACGCCGGGACACCCGGCAATGCCGGACAGTGACGTGCCGACCTTCGCGACCTCGATGGGCGCGTCGCGACGTTCCCACGTGTCGGGCGACGGGATGCTCCCCTCGAACACGAACGGCGGCACCAAGGAGTTCAGCCAGTCGCGTTGGGCCCGCCGCTCGTCGATCGCACCGGTGAAATCACGCGGTGACGAGACGTAGTTGCGCAGCTCGGAGTCGGTGACCAGCCACATGTCGGCCAGGTCTTCGGGCCCGCCGCGCTCGCGAGCCCGGCGGGCAAGCTCGCGCTGCACCAGGCGATTGCCGTGAAGCGCCTTGACCACCGTGGTCTTTGACCGCTCGCGCCCCTGCGACAGCACGGTCGATGCGCGCAGTGCCTTGTCGAACTGGAACCTCGTGGCCCGTCCGAGGCGAGTGCGGGCGTTGGCGACGGCCTGCTCACGCTCGACGACGAGCCGGTCCTGTTGGGCCCGCGGCGAGTTGTTGTCGGAGGCACCGCGCATGCACGCGATGGCGGCCAGGGCCAGCTCTGGTTTGGTCCCCCACGTCTCCGACGATCCCTCCCATTCGTTGGGGCCCCGGCACCCGAACTCGTCGAGGAACTGCACGAAGGCGTCGTCGAACTGCGGGGACCCCTCGGGTAGACGCGAGAGGTCCCACATGGCGAAGGACGGCGCCGCCGACTCGACCTCGCCGATGCCGGCCAGCAGCTTGTTGGGGAGCGATACGTCGCCCAACTTCTGCTCGCAGATCTGGGCGAGCAGACCGCGTGCGGCCGTGCCCCTGAACGACGTCAGGATGTGGCGGGCGAACAGGTGGCGGAACTCGGCCTTGAAGGCGAAGACCCGGTCGAGCAGCTCGTCGTCGGTTGCCGTTGCGAGGAGCGGCGTTGCCGCCATGAAGCCCGAGACCCGACCCTTGTCCTCCTCGAGCTCGGGAAGGGCCTTGGTGCCGAGCGTCTGGAACAGCGTGCGGGCGATGCGCAGCGACGCCTGGAGCGACTTGTCTCCGGCCTGTGCCCGGTATGCCGGGGCGTCGGACTCGCCGAAGAAGAGGCGGTCGATGTCGTCGACGGTCAGGCCCGGGGTGCGCACGGCGAACACACGGATGTACGAAGCGTTGAGATAGCCGTAGCCGCCGTAACAGCCGAGAATGCCCATCGACTCGCCGGCGAAGTCGCGGTCGAGGTGGGCGCCGAACGTGGTGAAGGCGTCCCGCCAGCCCAGCTCGGCCTGGGTGCCGTACAGCGGCCACGTCAGCGGCGACACGACGACGGGGAAGACTTCCCCGATGTTGCCGCGCGTGTAGAGCGGAAAGCGCGTGCTCGGAACGTCGTCGACGACCCAGATCTTGTCCTGCATCACGCCGGCTGCTTGGTCGTGCGACGGCGGCGCCCGTTTGTCGACGGCGTCAGGACTTCGACGTCGATCTCCGCCCCCTCGAGGAAGCCGCGGATCTCGGCGATCGCCTGCTCCTTCCATTCGTCGAGAGTGTCGGTCATCTCCGCGAAGCGCCGCGCCTGCAGACGCATCTGGTACTGGATCAGCACCAGCGCTCCGAGGCCCATGAGGGCAAGCCCTCCGAGGCCGCCCGAGATCACATACGGCAGCTGCAGCTCGATGTGGCTCTCGTCGCGCACGCCCAGATAGCCGACCAGCACGGCCACCAGGCCGGCGATCGTCAGGGCCGCGGCGAGGGCCTTCAGGCCGAAGTCGTTGAGGCGGTCGTCCATGTCCTCTCCTTGCTCACTCGGGGAGACGGGTCTTGTTGCGAATGAGGTAGACGGCGGCCGCCACGACGGCGACCAGGATGATGAACCGGTAGCCCGACAGCACACGGTCGGCGACGACGTTCCTCGCCCGTTTGGGGAGCTGGAACGGGGGCGCACCGGCGCTCGACGAGGCCGGTCCGGTGGCGCCGTAGCCGCCGAGGGCTGCCGGCTGCTCGGCAGGCGTGCTGAGGTCCGGCGTCGTCGACGCGAGGTCCGAACCCAAGGACGTGTCCGTCGACGTGGCGGTTACTCCGCTCACGTCGGTAGGCGGGGCGGCGCCGAGGTCGACGGGCTGGCGCGGGCGACCCGTGGCGTTGGCGATGACCTCGCCGAGCAGCAGCGTCTCGTCCTTGCCAATGTCGGTCGGCAGCGCGACCTGCGACGGCACCGTGTACCGGAACTGCAGGGCGGCACCGCTGACCGAGCCTTCGGTGTCGGTGACCTCCTTGTCGACCGGCACCGTGCGCACGGAGATGCCGTACTGGTCGAGTTGGGCGAGGGCGGCGTTCACCTGCTGCATCACCGCGGCGGGGACGACGGCCGAGTTGGCGACAGTGATCCCCTGGTCGGTGATGGTCACCGGTGCGCCCGAGACCAGAGCGCCGGTGACCTGCACGCTGAGGTTCGTCTTCGGCTTGCCGCCGAACGGCACCTCGACCGTTGCCGTGCTCGTCATGCTGCCGATGGTCAGAAGGGGCGCCAGCTCGTTGCCCACGCTGACGTCGTGCACCGACGCCACCGAGGTGGTCGAGACGGTGCCGTCCTCCTTCACGTAGCTCTGGGTCTTCGACGTGCCACCGCCGATGCGCAGCGCACCTGGGATCGAGCCGGCGCCGCCGATGGCGTTGGCCTTGGCCGACGGGGTGCCGTCGGCCACGGCGTGGATGTCGATCACACTCTGCCCCGCGTCCGAAACGCCGGGGCCGAACGAGGCCTCGGACTTGTAGACGTTCGAGGGCGGGTACTGGGCATTGACAAGCGAAGGGTTCGTATAACCCCCGACGCTCGTCTGAAGGAACGTCTCACCCAGCTCGCCGAGAGTCGCGCCCGCCGCGATCGCACGGGTCTTGCCGATGTCGAGACGGGCCTCGCTGTAGACGATCCCGCCGGCGGTCTCGGCGGGCACGCGGCTGACGACGCCGATCGCCGAGGCAATACCCCGCCCGGAATAGACGCCGAGGTCAGGCCGCACGTCGCCGTGGGCCGGTACGAGTGCGCTTCCCAGGGCGAGGATCAAGAGGGCGAGCGTGCCGACCGCACCTGCCATGACGCGTCGGATCACGCGCCGGTCCCCAGGAGGTAGGCCTCCTCGACGGCGCCGGTTTTGGTGGCGTCGTCGGGCGTGCCCTCGAACACGACCCGGCCTTTCGACAGCATGTACACGCGGTCGGCAATGCCGAGCGCACGGTGGACGAACTGCTCGATGAGGAGCAGCGACATGCCCGCCCCGTTGAGCTCGACCAGGCGCTCGATCAGCGTGTCGACGACCATCGGCGCCAGGCCCAGGCTGAGCTCGTCGATCAGCAGGAGGCGGGGCTCGGTCATCAGGGCTCGGCCGATGGCGAGCATCTGCTGCTCTCCACCGGAGAGTTGGCCGGCGAGCTGGCTCTGACGCTCGCCCAGGCGCGGGAACATCTCGAAGATCTGGTCCTGACGGACCCGAAGCTGCGAACGGTGGCCGCTGACCGCCCAGCCGCCGAGCAGCAAGTTGTCGCGGACGCTCAGCCCGGGAAACACCCTGCGGCCTTCGGGAACGTGGGCGATGCCGAGGGCGACGGCCCGAGAAGGTCGGTCGACCCGGTGGCCCGCCATCCGGATCCTCCCGGCTGCGGGCGGAACAAGTCCCGTGACACCACGCAGCACCGATGTCTTGCCGGCCCCGTTGGGACCGAGCAGGGCGACGATCTCTCCGTCGCCGACGCGCAGCGAGATGTTGCGCACGGCACTGACCGGGCCGTAGCTCACCGACAGCCCGCGCACCGAAAGCAGGTCGCCGTTCACGCGTACTCCTCTTGCGATGCGGCGGTCCCGAGGTAGGCATCGCGAACCCGTGGATCGCGGCGCACTTCGTCGGCCGTGCCCTCCATGATCAGGCGGCCGAAGTCGAGCACGCACACCCGATCGGAGACGGCGGCGACCAGGGCCACGTCGTGCTCGATGATCAGGATCGACAGCTCGCGCTCGTCGTGAATGCGGCGGATGAGATGACCGAAGTAGGCAGACTCGTTGGAGTCCATGCCGGCGCCGGGCTCGTCGAGCAGCAGGATCGTCGGCTCGGTGGCCAGGGCCCGCGCCACCTCGACCATGCGCTGGGTGCCGTACGGCAGATCGCCGACGGGCGCGTCGAGTACGTCGCCGAGCCCGCACTCGGTGGCGACCTGGCGGGAGGCTTCTGTCGCCTCCCGCTCGGCCGCTGCGCCGAGCCCGAGCGCCGACTGCCAGGCCCGGGCCCGGTAATGGCGGTGCCGTCCCAGCAGGATGTTCTCGGCCACGGTGAGGTGGGCGAAGAGCTTCGCCTGCTGGAACGTGCGCGCCATACCGAGCTCGGCCCGGCGGGCCGGCGGGAGCTCGGTGACGTCCTCCCCGTCGAGGAGGACCCGCCCACTGGTCACGGGCGTGAAGCCGGTGAGGCAATCGAACAGCGTCGTCTTGCCGGCACCGTTCGGTCCGATGAGGCCCACGACCTCGCCGGCGCGCACCTCGACCTCGACCGCGTCGTTGGCGACCAGACCCGCGTAGCGCTTGGTGATCTCGATGCCCTCCAGGTGGCCCCGACCGACCGGCGTCATCGGTCATCCTCTGAGCCCGCGCCGTGGACGCGCAGGCGCACGAAGGTGCCGGGTACTGCCTCACCGAGGACGCGCACGCGAACGTGAGCCTTGCCGTTGCCGTTGCCGTTGCCGTTCGTCGCCGTCGCCGCGTCCGGGACGAACGAGCCGTAGCGCACGTGCTCGGTGCCGACGACTGCGGTCCGGACCGCTCGCCAGAGAGCGGCGATCATGCCGGTGACGCCGTCGTAGCCCGACAGGACAACGAGGATCAGCGCCACCGCGCTTGCCAGGAACAGCCGAATGTGGAAGACGTTGACGAGCGGCTGGGCCGTGGCGAGAAAGGCCCCACCGATCACGGCTCCCCAGAGCGACTCCAGGCCGCCGACGACGGGCAGGGCGAGAAGGAAGAAAGACTGGAGAATGCCGAACTGATCAGGCCCCGGCGTCGCCGCGTAGAGCATCCCGTAGAAAAGGCCTGCTGTCGTGGCCAGCGCTGCGGACAGAGCGAAGGCGCCGATCTTGTACGGGGCGATGTGCACGGCGAGCGCCTGCGCGGCCTCTTCGGAGTCGCGGATCGCGAAGAGGCTGCGTCCGGTGTCGGACCGCCGCAGGTTCCATGCGATGAACATGGCGACGGCGAATACGACGAGCACGACGTAGTAGAGACCCTTGTCGCTCGCCGTCGAGATCCCGAGCACCGAAGGCCTCGGCACCGTGTGGGACCGGAAGCCGCGCACGGAGTTCAGCTGGAAGAAGTAGCGCTGGCAGGCGGCGCCGAAGGCGAGGGTGACGATCGTGAGATACACACCCCGCAGCCGCAGCGAGGGAATGCCGAGGACCAGGCTGATCACGGCACCGAAGGCGGCGACGGTGAGTACCGCGATCGGGACGGGCACGCCCGCCGACAGCACCTTCTGGCCGATGTACACGCCGAAGCCCAGAAAGGCGGCGTGGCCGAGCGACACCTGCCCCGTCCAGCCGGCGAGGATGACCAACGACAACGCCACCAGCGCATAGATCGCGCTCAGCGCTCCGTAGAAGTGGATGGTCTTCGACGTGAACACCGGCCACAGCACGGCAGCGGCGGCCACCAGCACCACGACGATCGCCCGGTTGCGCTTCGCGGGATCGGAGAGCAGCGCCATCATCAGAACTCGGCCACCGTCTCGAGGGACGTCTGCTGGGACCGCTGCTGGACGAGCAGCGCCCCCAGAAGGGCGAGGAACACGACGAACTCCGCGAACCCCGGCGTCTTCACGTAGCCCTGGGCGAGCGAGAACGTGACCCCGACGCCGAGGCTGCCGAGCACGGCGATCGGCAGGCTGTTGAAGCCGCCGAGAACGGCGGCCACCAGGCTGTAGATCAGCACGAACGTCAGGCTGATCTGGTCCAGCGTGTTGAGGTGGATGTACAGCATCCCGGCCAGCGCGGCGCTGGCGCCGCCGATGGCCCATGTGACCGTGACGATGTTGCGCACCGGCAGACCGACGATGCGCGCCGCTCCGGGGTCCTCGGCGATCGCCTCGACGGCGGTGCCGTAGCGCGTGCGGTTCAGCAGGTAGAAGAGCCCGCCCGCCAGCAACAGGACGAAGCCGGCGGCGGCGAACTGGTGCACGCTCACGCCGGTACCGCCGAACCTGATCGAGGTGTCAGGAAAGACCGAGGGGATGGGCGGCGTGTTCGGCCCCCAGAATTGCACGGTCGCCTCGGTGAGAAGCAACAGCACGCCGACGGTCATCACCAGGGTGTGGAGCGTGCCGCGGCTGCGCACGGGCCCGACGAACGCCCGCTCGACACCCACACCGAGACCGGCCCCCACGACCAGCGTGAGCACGAAGGCGGCGGCGACGGGCAATCCCCAGTCGCCGATGAACACGTAGAAGAAGCAGTAGGTCGCGAACACGCCCATGGCCCCGTGGGCCAGGTTCACCACCCGGCTGATCCGGTAGATGACGACGACACCGAGCGCCACCAGCGCGTAGATGGTGCCGTTGGCCAGCCCGGCGACGACATACCCCAGGAACCGCGTCATGTTGCGGCCTCCCTACGCCGCCGACTTGAAGCGGCTGGTGAGCACCTGCCAGTTGAGGCTGTTGTCCGCCTTCAGCATCAGTCCTGAGGAGAGCTGGCCGCCGCCGATGTCGGCGAAGTTGATGTGCAGGCCCATGCCGGTGTCGAAGTCGCTGAAGGACTTCAGGGCGTTGACGAAGTCGGTCCTCGTGAGGTGCGGCCCCGCTTTTCGCAGGGCGGCCACAATGGCTTCGGCCCCGATGTACGCCGCCTGCTCGTAGAAGTGATGGAAGGTGTTCGGGTAGTAGTTCTCGGTGATCGCCCGGTACTGCTGGATGCCCGGCGTGTTCGACTTGTAGAAGTCGAACGACGTGAACCCGTACATGCCGACCGCATAGGACCCTGCGGCTTGCGGCACGTCGTCCGCGGCCACGAATCCGCCGACGAACTTGGGTTGCCAGTGCGCGCGTTGCGCGGACTGGATGAACTTGATGGTGTTCACCGGGTCGTTGCAGAACAGCACGGTGTCGACGCCTGCGTTCTTGAGGGTCGACACCTGGTTGTCGAGCGACGTCTCCACCTGACCGTTGCTCGCCGTCGCCGACGCGTCATAGCCGAGGGCCTTGGCGGCCTCCTGGGCGCGCTTGGTGCACCCCGGACCGGCGACATCGTTGAGCAGAGAGATGCCTGCCTTCTTGGCGTGCAGCGTCTGGCCCGCGAAGGTCGCGATGAGGGCACCGACGTCGGT
>JAFASB010000214.1 GCA_019244985.1 Acidimicrobiia bacterium
CGGTCTGTCGCTCGCGTTGCATCCGCAGCAGGTAGACGACGTCGGCCTTGGGCAGCACGCCGTCGAGGTCGTGGCTCACCGCGACTGGCCACCCCGCCAAACTCGGCGGCAGCAACGTCGGTGGCGCGACCAGCGTGACCTCGGCACCGAGCATCGAGAAGGCGAGCACGTTGGAGCGGGCCACACGCGAGTGCTTCACGTCCCCGACGATCGCCACCCGCAGGCCGGCCAGCGACCCCCGCTTCTCCCGGATCGTGTAGCAGTCGAGCAGGGCCTGGGTGGGGTGCTCGTGCCAACCATCGCCGGCGTTGATCACCGCAGCGTCGGTCCAGCGGGCGACCTGCCACGGCACGCCCGCAGAGGAGTGCCGTACGACGATGGCGTCGACACCCATCGCCGCGATCGTCAGCACGGTGTCGCGAACCGACTCCCCCTTGTTGACCGACGAGGACGCCACCGAGAAGTTCATGGTGTCGGCGGTGAGCCTCTTGGCGGCCGTCTCGAAGGAAAGGCGCGTGCGCGTGGAGTCCTCGTAGAAGAGGGAGACGACCGTCTTGCCCCGCAGAGCCGGGACCCGGGGAATGGCGCGGGCGCTGACCTCGACGAAGTTCTCGGTGAGGCGCAGGACCTCCTCGATCCCGTCGCCGCCGAGGTCGGCCATCGACAGCAGGTGCCTCATCGCGCCGCCCTCGGTTGCATGGTGCCGACGTCGACGGCGTCGGCGCTGACGTCGACCATCTCGTCGCGGCGTGTCGGGAGGTTTTTGCCGACGTAGTCGGGGCGGATGGGCAGCTCGCGATGGCCCCGGTCGACCATCACCGCCAGCTGGACCGCGTAGGGCCGTCCGTAATCGTTCAGCGCGTCGAGGGCAGCCCGGACAGTACGGCCGGTGAACAGCACGTCATCCACGAGGACCACGGTTTTGGCCGTGAGGTCGAAGGGGATGTCGGTGACTGCTTCAGGGATGACCGGGCGCAGGCCGATGTCGTCCCGGTAGAAGGCGACGTCGAGCGTGCCGACGGGCACGTCGACGCTCTCGATCTCGGCCAGGGTCTCGGCCAGGCGTCCGGCCAGCGGCACCCCGCCGGTCTGGAGGCCGACGAGGACGCACCCGTCGAGGCCCTGGTTGTGCTCGACGATTTCGTGGGCGATACGGGTGATGGCCCGCCGCAGGTCCTCGGCGTCCATGACCCGGGACCGGGCAACAAAAACGCCCCCGTGCGGGGGCGCTGCTGCTCGTTCGCGCTCTGCCAAGCGTGACCTTTCCATGCCGTGCCGGCCTCACGGGACCGGCGTTAACGGTGTGCGCTCACCTTAGCGGCCGACGCGGACCTCCTCTGCGATGCGGCCGAGCATCCCGTTGACGAACCGGCCGGACTCCTCGGTCGAGTAGCGGCGGGCCAGCTCAACGGCCTCGGAGATCAGGGCCGCGGTCGGGACGTCCGGTCGCTGGAGGAGCTCGTAGATGCCGATCCGAAGGAGGTTGCGGTCGACGACCGGCATCCGGTCGATCGTCCAGTCCCTGGCGAAGCGACGGATGAGATCATCGATCTCTGCCTGGTGCTCCCCCACGCCGGCCACGAGGTCGGCGGCGAAGGGGTCGGGCTCGATCGGGAAGTCGGCCAGGATGGCGGACGGCGCGACCGTCTTGGTATCGGCCTCGTAGAGCAGCGAGAGGGCGAGCTCGCGGGCTTGACGGCGGGTGCCGAGGAGAGGCTCGCCCTCCTCGGGAGGCTCAGACTCGGGTGAGGTACTCACCCGTGCGGGTGTCGACTTTGATCCGGTCGCCGGGGTTGACGAACAGCGGGACCTGCACGGTGATACCCGTCTCGAGGGTCGCGGGCTTACGAGCACCCGCCACCCGGTCGCCCTGGATCCCGGGCTCCGTCTCGGTGATCGACAGCTCGACCGAAGCGGGCAGATCGACGCCCACGATCTCGTTCTTGTACATCTGCAGAACGGCGGAGTCGCCTTCCTTCAAATATTTCGTGGCATCCCCGAGGGCGTCGTCGTCGACGTGCAGCTGGTCGTAGGTGGTGTTGTCCATGAACACGTAGTGCTGGCCGTCGCGGTAGAGGTACTGCATCTCCCGCTTGTCGATGATCGCCTGCTCGAGCTTCTCGTCGGCCCGATAGGTACGGTCGAGCACAGCCCCCGAGCGGACGTTCTTGAGCTTCGTGCGCACGAAGGCGCCGCCCTTGCCCGGCTTCACGTGCTGGAACTCGACGACCGTGACCAGCCCTTCAGGCAGGTCGAGCGCCATCCCGTTCTTCAGATCGTTGGTCGAGACTTGGGGCATCAGACAACCAGTTCCTTCGGTGCGTTGGTGAGGACCTGGCAGCCGTCGTCGGTCACGACGACGGTGTCCTCGATGCGGACACCGCCGTGCTCGGGGAGGTACACGCCCGGCTCGACGGTGACTACGTGACCGACAGCCAACGTACCATCGGTGTTCGTCCCGACCCTGGGGTCCTCGTGGA
>JAFASB010000318.1 GCA_019244985.1 Acidimicrobiia bacterium
CTGGGCGTGAAGTGGGAGCACTTCCCGATGTCGAGGGCGGAGGCCCCCAGCGTGCTTGCCGATCTCTATCCGGCGCTGCGCGTCTGGCTCAGCGGGGGTGAGCAGGTCCTCGTACACCAGGAGGAGCTCGGCGACCTCGTGCAGGGCGTGATGGCCGGGTACCTCGTATACGCCTCGTTGGTCCCGCTAGCGGCGGAGGCGATCTCCATCGTCGAGCGCATCACCCAGCGCCAGATGGGCCCGCCCGGTCGGGAACTCGTCGCCGTCGCTGCCGAGCTCAGGGGTCAGTGAGCCAGGATCGCATCGAGCTCGTGGGGTTACGGGCTGTCGGCATCCACGGTGCCCTGCCCGAGGAGCAGACTCGGGCCCAGCCCTTCGAGGTCGACGTCGAGCTGCACCTCGATCTCCGGGTCCCCGGCCAGTCCGACGACCTGACCGACACGATCGATTACGGCGCCGTTGCCGAGTCGGTCGAGCGCATCGTCACGCGGGAACGGTTCCAGCTGCTGGAACGTCTCGCCGAACGCATCGCCGACGAGGTTCGTCGCGACCGGCGCGTCGACAGCGCGATCGTGACGGTGCGCAAGCTCCGACCGCCGGTGGCTGTCGACCTGGCGTCGGCGGCGGTGACGATCACCCGTCCTTGACGTTCGAACCGCGGTGAGAGCGTTCCTCGGTCTCGGGTCGAACCTGGGGGACCGCTGGCAGTACCTGCGTGATGCAGTGGCGTCGTTGCCCGACGTGGTCGCCGTCTCACGCGTGTACGAGACGTCCCCCGTCGGAGGCCCGGCCGGCCAGGGCCGGTATCTGAACCTGGTCGTCGAGCTCGACACGCCGCTCGGCCCTCGGGAGCTCCTGGAGCTCGCCCACCGCCTCGAGGAAGCGGCGGCCCGGGAGCGCAAGGAGCGGTGGGGGCCCCGCACGCTCGACGTCGACGTGCTCCTGGTCGACGACCTGACTGTCGACGAGCCCGACCTGGTGGTTCCCCACCCACGGATGTGGGACCGGCGCTTCGTGGTGGCGCCCCTCGCCGACCTGGCGCCCGAGGTTGTTCCTGCAGGCTGGGAGGCTCGAGTGGCAGGAGATGTGCACCCCGCGGGTAGACTTTAAAGCAGTACGAACGGCACCCAACCGGGGCCGGAACGTCAGGAGCTACCGCTGCGCAGTTCTGCACTTCGTGTCATCGGCCCGGGCCGGGCCGGCCTCTCGCTGAGCCGTGCGCTTTCGGCCGCGGGCTGGCGCGTCGAGATCCCGCTGGGGCGAGGCGACACTGTCACCGACGCCGCCGCCGGCGTGGACCTGCTCGTGATCGCCACGCCTGACGCCGTCGTGGGCGAAGTGGCGGCGGCCGTCGAGCCGGTGGCTGGCACCGTCGTGGCCCACATGGCGGGGTCCCTTGGGCTCGACGTCCTCGGCGCCCATCCCCGTCGTGCGTCCATTCACCCCCTGGTCGCCCTGCCGAATACCGACGTCGGAGCCGAACGGCTGCGCCGAGGCTGGTTCGCCCTGGCCGGTGACCCGCTCGTACGCAGGGTGGTCGATGATCTCGGCGGCCAGTGGTTCGCCGTCGCCGACGAGGACCGCGCCACGTACCACGCGGCCGCGTGCATCGCCTCGAACCACCTCGTCGGCCTGCTCGGGCAAGCCGAGCGCGTCGGCGCCGCGGCAGGCGTTCCCCGGGAGGCGTTCCTCGACCTGGTGCGAGCAACCGTCGAGAACGTGGCAACCCTCGGCGCTGCGGACGCCCTCACGGGCCCGGCCGCCCGCGGCGATGCCGAGACCATCGAGCGCCACCGGGCGGCGATCGACCCGTCGGAGATCGGCGCCTACGACGCCATGGTCGACCTGGCGCGGCGGCTCCTCGTCGAGCCGGTGAAGGCGCGCTGATGCGGGTCGTCGACACCATCGCCGCCTTCCGCAAGGAGCTCGACGCGGCGCGCGCCGCCGGCAAGAGCGTGGGTCTGGTGCCGACGATGGGTTACCTCCACGAAGGCCACGCCTCCCTCATCCGCCGGTCGGCCACTGACTGCGACGTCACGGCTGTGACCGTGTTCGTGAACCCATTGCAATTCGGCGCCGACGAGGACCTGTCGACCTACCCACGCGACTTGGACCGTGACGTCGCTATCGCCGAAGCCGAGGGTGCGGTGCTGGTCTTCGCCCCGCCCGTGGAGGAGATGTACCCGCGCGGCCCGGTGCTGACGTCGATCCACGTTGCCGAGGTGAGCGACGGAATGGAGGGCGCCAGCCGGCCCGGTCACTTCGACGGCGTCGCGACCGTCGTCGCCAAGCTGTTCGCCATCGCCGGCCCGTGCCGCGCCTATTTCGGCGAGAAGGACTACCAGCAGCTCGCCGTCGTCCGGCGCATGGCATCCGACCTGTCCTTCCCCGTCGACATCGTCGGCTGCCCGATCGTGCGCGAGGCCGACGGTCTGGCCATGTCCAGCCGCAACGTGTACCTGTCGGCTGAGCAGCGCACGGCTGCGACCGTCCTCAACCGGGCCCTGCAAGCGGCCGCAGACGACCTTGCCAACGCCTGCGACGTGATGACTGCGGTCGTCGCCACCGAACCTCTTGCCCAGCTCGACTACGCCGAAGTCCTCGAGACCGACCACGAGTACCGCCTACTGATCGCCGCTCGGGTGGGTACCACCCGCCTGATCGACAACCTGGGAGTGACCAAGTAATGCGCCGTCGCATGATGAAGTCGAAGATCCACCGGGCCACCGTCACGTCGGCCGACCTCAACTACGTCGGCTCGATCAGCCTGGACCCGGCGCTCATGGAGCGGGCCGACATCCTGGAATGGGAGCAGGTCGCCGTGCTCGACATCGACAACGGCAACCGTTTCGAGACGTACGCCATCCTGGGCGAGCCCGGCGAGGTCCAGCTCAACGGCGCCGCGGCGCGGCTGGTGCACCCGGGAGACAAGGTGATCGTCATCACCTACGCGGACTACGAGTCCGCCGAGCTCGAGGACTTCGAGCCGGTCGTGGTCCACGTCGACGACCAGAACCGGGCGCTCGACATCCTGCACCTGGCCGGTCCAGGCGACGTCCTCGCCAACCAGGCCTAGGTCGCGCTGGACCTCGATCTCCTAGTCCTCGGCAGCGGGGTCGCAGGGCTCAGCGCCGCGGTGCGTGCCGCCACCGAGCCGGGGATGCGGCTCGGCGTGCTGACGAAGGCCGAGCTCGACCAGTCGGCCACCCGGTGGGCCCAGGGCGGCGTGGCTGCTGTGCTGGCCGAGGACCCGGACTCCACCGACCTCCACCTGGCCGACACGCTGCGGGCGGGTGCCGGCCTGTGCGACGTCGACGCCGTGCGCGTGCTCGTCGACGAAGGCCCCGGCCGAGTCAATGAGCTGATCGCACTCGGCGCCATGTTCGACCGCGACCCCGACGGAGCCTTGCAGCTGGCGCGCGAGGGCGGCCATTCCCACCCGCGCGTCGTGCACGCGGGCGGCGCCGCGACCGGCGTCGAGATCGAGCGGGCACTGGTCGACGCCGTGCGTCTCACCGCCGCCGCAGTGTTGGAGCACTGGTTCGCGCTCGACCTGATCGTGGAGGGCGGCCGCTGCCGCGGCGTCGTGGCCCAGGATCCGTCCGGCGCGCGCCAAGAGGTGCGTGCGACGCACACGCTCCTGGCATCCGGCGGCGCCGGCCAGCTGTTCTCGGTGACGACGAACCCCGAGCAGTCCACGGGCGACGGCCTGGCAATGGCCGTCCGCGCCGATGTTCCTGTCGCCGACGTGGAGTTCATGCAGTTCCACCCGACGGCGCTCCATCACCCGCAGATGCCGCGACCGCTGCTGTCCGAAGCGCTGCGAGGTCACGGGGCGGTGCTGCGCGACAGCGATGGCGAGCGTTTCGTCGACGAGCTGGCATCCCGCGACGTGGTTGCGAAGGCCATGACGGCGCGCATGCTGGACCACGGCACCGACCACCTCTGGCTCGACGCCACCGGGCTCGAGGCGTTCGACGAGCGCTTCCCCACAATCGCTGCGGCAGTGCGCGCGATTGGGCTCGACCCCACGCGCGACTGGCTGCCGATCGCGCCAGCCGCCCACTACCTCAGCGGCGGCGTGGTCACCGATCTGAGCGGAGCAACCGCACTGCCCGGGCTGTGGGCCTGTGGTGAGGTTGCTTGCACCGGCGTGCACGGTGCGAACCGGCTGGCGTCGAACTCGTTGCTCGAGGGCATGGTGTTCGCGCCCCGGGTCATCGAGGCCATTGAGGACGGCCGGGAGGGCCCGGAGCCGACGGGCGCCATGCGCGGTGCCTTGGGCGCCGATGCCGAGATCCCCGGCCGGCCGCTGCCGCTGCCCCCGCTGCCGCCGACCACGGGTGCCGAGGACGCCGAGAAGCTGCGCTCACGGTTGCAGCGGTTGATGACGGCGGGCGCCGGCGTGCTGCGCGATGCGGCGTCGCTGGACGCGACGGCGGAGGGCCTCGCCGACGTTGCGGCCGTCGCCGCGGACCGCGAGGTCCGCAACCTGGCGGAGGCCGGCTGGGCCCTCGTCCACGCCGCCCGGGCCCGCGAAGAGAGCCGCGGCGCCCACAGCCGGATCGACTTTCCCCACACCGCGGATGCGTTCTTGGTCAGACTGGTCCTGTCATGAGCGAGGGAAGCGAGCGAATCAATGGATAACGCATGCCTCATTCATGAGGCAGCGCCCGAAGGGCGCGCCCATGAATGATGTGCATCCGCCGATGCCGGCCGTCCGCGAGGCGGTCTCTCGGGCCCTCGCCGAGGACCTTCTCCCGTTGGGCGACATCACGGCCGCGCTGATCCCCGTCGAGGTCTTCGTGCGCGCCGACATCGTGGCGCGCGAAGAGGGCATCCTCGCCGGCCGCCTGTGTGCCAACGAGACGTTCGCCCAGGTCGACCCCGCCGTGGTCGTCACCTGGTCGCTCGACGACGGTGAGGAGCTCGTCGCTGGTGCGCAGATCGCTGCCGTCGAAGGACCGCTTCCGTCGGTGCTGGCCGCCGAACGCACGGCTCTCAACTTCCTCTGCCATCTCTCGGGCGTCGCCAGCATCACGCGCCGTTTCGTGCGCGCCGCCGCCGGCGAGGCCCGCATCCGCGACACACGCAAGACGACTCC
>JAFASB010000389.1 GCA_019244985.1 Acidimicrobiia bacterium
GACGTCGGCTCGCGCGATGAAAGCCCGGAGATGGCGGGCGCCTCGCACTTTCTCGAGCACCTCCTGTTCAAGGGCACCGAGCAGCGGTCGGCGCGCCAGATCGCCGAGGCAGTCGAGGCAGTCGGCGGCGAGATGAACGCCTTCACCACCAAGGAGTACACGGCGTTCTACACGCGGCTGCTCGACGACGACGTCGATCTCGGCCTCGACATCCTCTGCGACATCCTCACCGTTCCCGCGTTCCGGCCCGACGAGGTCGAGTCCGAACGCCAGGTGATCCTCGAGGAGATCCTCATGCACGAGGACGAGCCCTCCCAGCTCGTCCACGATCTGTTCACCGAGGCGCTCTTTCCGGGGCACCCCCTCGGGCGCGAGGTGCTGGGGTCCGCGGAGACGATCTCCGCGCTCAGCCGCGACGCGATCGCCGGTCACTTCCTCGCCCACTACCGCCCGCCGAACCTCGTGCTGGCCGCGGCGGGCAACCTCCACCACGACGAGCTGATCGCCGGGCTCGAGCAACGGATGTCGCCGGTCCCCGGTCGCCGCCCCTCGCGCGAGGGCCCCGACCTGGCGGCGCCGCGCACGCAAGTCGTGAGCACCAGACCGACCGAGCAGTCCAACGTCATCGTCGGGATGCGGGGACTTTCCCGTGGGGACGACGACCGCTTCGCCTTCTCGGTGCTCAACCAGATCCTCGGCGGCGGGATGTCGAGCCGCCTGTTCCAGGAGATCCGCGAGCAGCGCGGGCTCGTCTACGCCGTCTACTCCTACCGCTCGGCTTACCTGGAGAGCGGCGCCCTCGCCGTGTACGCAGGCACCGCACCCAGCCGTACCCCCGAGGTCTTGCAGCTCATCGGCGACGAGCTCGACCGCATGCTCCAGGACGGCGTCACCGACCACGAACTGGCGCTGGCCAAGGGCCACCTCAAGGGCTCGCTGGCTCTGGCCCTCGAGGACTCCGGGAGTCGCATGAACCGCATCGGTCGCAGCGAGCTCGTCCACGGCGAGGTGCTGACGGTGAGTGAGCTCGTCGCCCGCACCGACGCCGTCACGCGCGACGACGTGCACCGTGTCGCCGAGCGCGTGCTCGGCAACGAGCGCGTCGTCGCCCTCGTCGGGCCGTTCGAGGAGGACGCACTCACCGAGATGGCGCTCACCAGCTCGGTCTCCAGCGCGTGATCCGCGTCGGCGTCTTCGGCGCCTCCGGACGCATGGGCGCAACCGTGTGCGAGATGGTGGTCAACGACCCCGATCTGCAGCTGGTGGCCGCGGTCGATCCTCACCATTCGGGGCTCGATCTTCGCCAGGCGTGTGGCGTCGATGTGCCCGGGCTGATGGTGATGCCCAACACCGATGGGCTCGAGGACACCGGCGTCCAGGTCATGGTCGACTTCACCGTGCTGCAGGCGGCAAAGCAGAACCTCGCGTGGTGCGCCGCCAATGGCGTGCATGCGGTGGTCGGCACCACCGGCTTCGACGCCGACGACTACGCAGAGCTCGAGAAGCGCTTCAGCAAGAGCAACTGCTTCATCGCACCGAACTTCGCCATCGGCGCCGTGCTGATGATTCGCTTTGCCGAGCGCGCCGCTCCCTATTTCGAGACGGCCGAGATCATCGAGCTGCACCACGACCAGAAGGTCGACGCGCCGTCGGGTACCGCGATGATGACCGCCGAGCGCATGGCGGCCGCCTCAGACGACTGGGCGAAGGATCCGACGAAGAAGGAAGTGACGAAGGGCGCTCGCGGCGGCAAGGGCCCCGCGGGGATCCGCGTGCACTCGGTGCGGCTGCGGGGCCTGGTCGCCCACCAGGAGGTCCTGCTCGGCACGACCGGCCAGAGCCTGTCGATCCGACACGACTCCTACGACCGCTCGTCGTTCATGCCCGGCGTCGCCTTGGCGGTCAAGGCCGTCGCAGACCACCCAGGCCTGACGACCGGCCTCGACGCCCTGCTCGACCTCTAACCCTCGGCCGCCTTCTTGAGCTGCTCGAGGGTGGCTCGCATGTTCTTCTTGTTCTCGGCGGTCCGGTCGGCGACGCCGCTGCCGACCCGGCCGAGCAGGTGCATCGTGCGGCCCCTGCGGTCTTCGGTCGACTCCGTGACCGTCGTGCCGCCTTTGCCGTTGGGCTCGAATCGGTAGCGCCACCGGGCGACCTTCATGCCCATGAACCCGCTATCCCAGGCCACTTCCTTGGGCGGGTTGGCGGTGATGATCGTGGCGACCGTCGACCACCGGTGCCAACCCTTGCGGTTGCGACCTTTGAAGCGAGCGCCCTCGGCGGCACCGGTCGCGTCGCCCACCCACTTGCCGCCCTGGTTCTCCGGGCTCCATTCGCCCATGCGGCTGAGGTCGGACACCATCCCGTAGAGGTGCTCGGGCGGGGCGTCGATGTCGATGGATTCTTCGATCGCTTCGGGCATGAGCCGAAGCCTACGAAGTCAGCGCTTTGCTTGCTTGGCCCGCCGCCGGTAGAGCGCGGCACGGGCGTCGAGGTCGGCGAGGAAGGTCTCGAGTCGCGACAGCTTCGCCTTCATCTCTTCGCGGAGCCGATCGTTGATCTCGATCGCCTCGGCGACGAGCTCCTGCTCACGCTGCGGCGATCGACCGGCCTCCACATTTGATATGACGGCGAACTCGGTGCGGAGCTCGTCCAGGCGGTTCTCGGCGGCGACGATCGTCTTGATCTCGTCGAGGTTGAACCCGACCAGTTCCTGGAGCTCGCGAATACGAAGCACTCGCGCCCGGTCGGTGTCGGAATAGCGGCGTGCACCTCCGGGGCTGTACCCCGACGGCGACACCAGACCCAGCTCCTCGTAGTACCGGAGGGTGCGGGTCGAGACTCCCGCGGCCGCGGCGACCTCCCCGATCCGGTAGCGCGCTTCCTCAGCCATTACGCGGGAACCCACTCGTCGGGCGGCGGGGCGTCGGCTGCCGGCTCGTCCTCGGCCGGCGCACCGAACGCCCCGACCTCGTCGGCCTCGTGGACGTAGCGGCTTCCTCGCATCCAGGAGGCGGCGGCGGCGATCGCTGACATCAGCGTCGCTGCCGAGAACACGATGCGGAGCCCGTGCATGAACGGTTCGGAGATCAGCTGTGGGAAGAACGTCTTGCCGGTGAGATAGGCGGCGTGCGACGGCGGGAGCGAGCCGAGCACGTGGGGGCCCAGCAGGGTCCGGATCGGGTTGTAGCCGAGGAAGGCGGCGAAGAGGCTGCCAACGGGCGGCAGGTGGGCGATGCGGGTGGCGTCGGCTGCGGGCACGCCCTGCGCGACGAGCCCAGTGCCCAGCGTGTGGGGGAGGCTCGATGCCAGACCCGCGATCATCAGCGAGAAGAAGACGCCGATCGAAAGAACCATGCCGCTGTTCATGAACGTGGCGCGCATGCCGGACGCCGCGCCCCGCTGCGTCGCCGGGACCGCGTTCATGATCGCGGTGGTGTTCGGGGCCGCGAACAGGCCCGACCCGAGGCCGTTGGCGAAGATCAGCAGCCCGAACGTCGGGAACGAGAAGTTGGCCGGGAGCCACATCAGCGCCAGGAAGGTGGCGGCGCTGAGCACCATCCCGCCCGTCGCGAAGGGCCGGGCGCCGTAACGGTCGGAGAGCCAGCCCGAGACAGGCCCGGCGACCAGGAATCCGGCGGTGATCGGCAGCATGTAGATGCCCGCCCACAGCGGCGTGCGCTCGAAGCTGTACCCGTGCAGCGGGAGCCAGATCCCCTGCAGCCAGATGATCAGCATGAACTGCAGTCCGCCACGGCCGATGGCAGCGAGCAGACCGGCCAGGTTGCCCGCGAAGAAGGCGCGGATACGGAACAGGCTGAGGTCGAACATCGGGTCCTGCACGCGCCGCTCGATCGCGCCGAACACGAACAGCAGGGCGATCCCGCCGAGCAGGCAGAACAGCACGAGCGGGCTCGTCCACCCCATGGTGTGGCCCCCGTAAGGCTGGATGCCGTAGGTGATGGCGATCAGCACCATCACCAACCCGACACCGAAGGTCAGGTTGCCCCACCAGTCGATCTTGGCCGCGACCCGTTGGCCGAGCTCACGCAGCTTGAGGTAGGCCCACACGGTGCCGAACACGCCGAACGGCACGTTGACCCAGAACACGAGCCGCCAGTTCGTGTCGGCGAGGAGCCCGCCGACGACGAGGCCGATGAACGAGCCGGCAGTGGCGGCGATCATGCTGATCCCCATCGCCAGGCCACGCTCCTCGACGGGGAAGGCGTCGGTCAGGATCGCCGTGGAGTTCGCCATCAGCAGGGCGCCCCCGACCCCCTGCACGATGCGCCAGACGATCAGCCACATGGCGCCCGTCGATCCGGTGAACGGCGTGAGCGACAGGGCGACCGACGCGCCGCTGAAGATGGCGAAGCCCAGGTTGTAGCTGCGGACGCGGCCGAAGATGTCGCCCAGGCGCCCGAAGGTGACGACGAGCACCGCTGTGACGACGAGGTACCCCATCAGCATCCACAGCAGGTAGCCGATGTTCGACGGCAGCAGCGGGTTGAGGTGGATGCCTCGGAAGATCGCCGGCAGGGAGATGATGACGATCGACGAGTCGAGCATCGCCATGAACACGCCCAGCGTCGTGTTCGACAGGGCGGTCCACTTGTAGCGATCAGAGGTGGCGGCGGCAGGCATGACGTTCAAAGTTAACGTTGACGTTAGCTTTCTATTTCCGCACGCGGACAGAAAAAGGGACCCGCCGAAGCGGGTCCCTTTTTCCAAGAGGTGTGGGAGTTAGGCGCTCTTGGCGCGCTGCGCCGCCTTCTCCTGCTGCTCGAACGACTCGGCCTTGGCCTCCTTGGCCTGAGCCTTCGCCTGCTTCTTGAGAGCCTTCAGGCTCTCGGTGCCGCGGGCCTGCTGGGCCTCGCCGGCCTCCTGCAGGCGGTCGTTGCCGATCACCGTGCCTGCAAGTTCCTTGCCGAGGCCGACGAACTTGTCGCCCAGGCCGCGGACATGGTCGAGCTCAACGTTGCCGATCCTCATGATGCGTCTCCTGTCTTCGCGGGCTCTTTCCGTACCTTGTATGTACCCGGAGGACGCAGAGCGCAAACTCCGGCTAGCACTCCCTAAGCCTGGTCGTGGGCCTGGACGACAAGCACTGCGCACGGCGCGTGGTGAAGGAGGTGCTGGCTCACCGACCCGAGCAGGACCCGCTTCACGAATCCGGATCCGTGCGACCCGACGACGATCACGTCGAAGCCCTCCTCCCGGGCGACACGGGTGATCTCGGTCGCCGCGTCGCCGTACTCGACGCGCCGGGCCGCTCTCTCCCGTGAATCCGCAGAGCCGCCGAGCGCCGCGGCGGTGCGGTCGAGACTCTCGTTGGCTTCCTCGCGGTAGGCCTCGGTGAGCTCTTCGGCCGCCTCCGGCGACGTGATCGGCACCGTCTCGAGCCCGATCACCGGGGCCGCTTCGGGCATCACCGGGGGCGGTTCCACGGTCAGGAGCGTGTACTGGACGCCGGGTGCCAGGAGCTCCTTGGCGCGCTTGGCGGCGTCAATGGCGTAGCCGGAACCGTCGGTGGCGATCAGGGCCTTGGGCATGTCGTCATCTTCCCTCGGTTGCGGCCCGCATGTGGCCGACGAGGTCGGCCATGCGGGAGTGAGCGTTCAGGCCGCTGGTCGACGGCATGACGTAGGCGCGGGCGCCGCCGAAGGTCGACGCCTGGAAGCCGGGCTGCGCCTGGCGATCGATCGCCGTGCGCCATCCCTCGAGTCCGACGAACAGCACGACCGGCGGCTTCAGCCAACTGACCAGCGCTTCGACCCGTGGCGCCCCTCGCCGGTATTCGTCGGACGAGAGGTCGACGGTGCCTTTGGTCGCCCGCTTGACGAGGTCGGTCATCCCGACGGCGTCTTCCGTGAGCGCGCGGAGCGGATCGCGAGGCGCCGTGATCAGGCCCGCTTCGGTGGCGGCGCGCCAGAAGCGGTTGCTCGGACTGGCGAACCCGAAGCCGATGTCCGCCGAGATCAGGCTCGGGTTGAGCCCACACACCAGGACCCTCATTCCGGGGCCGACGGTGTCGGCGAGAGTCCTGAGGCGTCGCCCGTGCCTCTGGTCGACGCGCTCGAACCCGGCGCCGGCCACCACGCCGTCGACGCGGGGCGCCTTCGGCAGTTCCCACTCGACGACGTCGCCCGGCTCAGTCGACCAGTGGACGCGCGCCAGCGCGATCGGGAGCCGGACCAACGGCACCGAGCGCAGCCTGTGCACGCCCGTACGCTTAGCCGATGCCGGTCGACCTCACCGTCCGGGAACGCATCCTGGAAGCCGGGTTCGCGTGCGTCGCCCGTTACGGGCTGGCCAAAACGACCGTCGAGGACGTGGCCAGGGCGTCGAGCCTCTCGCGCGCCACGCTCTACCGGTATTTCCCGGGCGGTCGCGAGCAGCTGCTGCGCGACGTCATCGCATGGGAGACAGGACGCTTCTTCGGGCGCCTCGCCGAGGCCGTGGCCGGTGCGCCCGACTTCCCGAGCCTGCTCGAGGAGGCCCTCCTCTTCGCCCACCGGGCCGTCGAGGAGCACGAGGTCCTCCAGAAGGTGCTGCAGACCGAGCCCGAGCGCCTCCTGCCGCAACTCACCGTCGAGAGCGAGCGCATTCTGGTTTTCATCCGTCGATTCCTCGTGCCCTACCTGGAACGCGAGGAGCTGCGGCCCGACGTGGAGCCCGAGGAGGCGGCTGACTACGTCGCGCGCCTACTGCTGAGCTTCATCGGTAATCAGGGGCGCTGGGACCTCAGCGACCCCGCCCAGGTCGCCGAGCTCGTGCGCACGGAGCTGCTCGCCGGTGTCCTCGTCAACACGCCGAGTGACCCATGACACAGTGAGATCGATTGACGGCGAGACACAACGGGTATATTTGTCTCACGATGACGTTGGTCGGGTCTGACCGCGTGGGCACTCAGGAGCAGCGGGTGATCGACGCCGCCCTGCGATGCATCGCCCGCTGGGGGATCGGCAAGACGACCCTCGACGACGTCGCCCGCGAGGCGTCGATCAGCCGGGCGACGATCTACCGCCTGTTCCCGGGCGGCAAGGACGCGTTGCTCGAGGCGATCACGCGCACCGAGCTCGACCGGTTTTTCTCGGGCCTCGCGCAGCGCTTCGACGAGGCGCCCGATCTCGAGGATCTGCTCGTCGCCGGCATGGTGTACGCCTGTCGGGCGCTCGCCTGTCACGAGGCGCTGCAGTTCGTCCTCGCCTACGAGCCCGAGGTCGTGCTGCCAAAGGTCGCCTTCCACCACGCCGACCGCGTTCTGACGGCGATCTCCGCGTTCGCTGCCCCGTACCTAGCGCCCCACGTCGGCGCCGACGTGGCGCCGCGCGTTGCCGAGTGGGTGGCGCGCCTGGTCCTCACCTACACCCTCGCCCCCGCCGACAACGTCGACGTCGGCGACGAAGAGTCTGCCCGCCGCCTGGTGAGGACGTTCGTCCTCCCCGGGCTCGAGTCCACTGTGAAGCAGTAACGAGAAGGAGCCGGCAATGGCAACCAACGAAGAGCTGATCGGTCGCACCGATATCGATGACCTCGAGGTGATCCTGTCGATCACGAACAGCGACGTCGACGCGGTCAGCCACGCGGTCAAGGACAACGCCGACGCCCTCTTCACGTGGGACTACGAGCGCACGCGCCCAGCGCTTGGCAAGCTCTACGAGAAGGCCAAGAAGTCGCAGTGGAACGCCCAGACCGACCTGCCCTGGGACACCGACGTCGACCAGGAGGAGGTCGCCATCAACAACGCCCTCCAGGCCGGCGGCTTTGGCCAGGGCGTCGACCTCAGCGGCACCTCGCTCGAGAAATGGGGCGACAAGGAGTTTCTGAACTTCGCCGTCGAGTCTCAGAACTGGACCCTCTCCCAGTTCATGCACGGCGAGCAGGGCGCCCTTCTGTGCACTGCGAAGATCGTCGAGACGGTGCCGTGGATCGACGCCAAGTACTACGCGTCGACCCAGGTGATGGACGAGGCCCGCCACGTCGAGGTCTTCGCCAAGTACCTCGACACCAAGCTGTCGGGGCACTACCCGATCAACGCCCACCTCCGGATGCTGCTGGACGACATCATCCGGGACTCCCGCTGGGACATGACCTACCTCGGCATGCAGATCATGGTGGAGGGCCTGGCCCTCGCCGCCTTCGGCTTCATGCACCAGCTCACCACCGAGCCGCTGCTCAAGCAGCTCCTCCGGTACGTGATGTCCGACGAGGCCCGCCACGTCGCCTTCGGCGTGCTGAGCCTGCAGGAGTACTACGAGCAGCTGACCGCCTCCGAGCTGCGGGAGCGCCAGGAGTTCGCCTTCGAGGCCGCCGTCCGGATGCGGGACCGGTTCCTCCAGCAGGAGGTCTGGGAGCGCCTCGGCGTCGACGTGAAGGAGGCCGTGAAGGTCGCCGTCCACGACCCGGACCGTCCGATCTTCCAGGCCATGCTCTTCTCCAAGATCGTCCCCAACGTCAAGAAGCTGGGGTTGCTCGACGCCGGGGACGGCTGGCTGCGGGAGCGCTTCACCGAGCTCGGCATCATTCAGTTCG
>JAFASB010000076.1 GCA_019244985.1 Acidimicrobiia bacterium
AAGGACGAGCATGCCGGTCTCTGTCGTCTCGACGCCCGGGAAGAGGAAGTACGGGGCGTCGCTTCCGACGGTGACCGATGGCAGACCGGCGAGGTCGGCCTCGGCGGCTTCCAGGAGGGCGTGGCCGTGACCCTTGCCGCGATGGGCGGGGTCGACGACCAGGAGGCGGATGAAGCCCTGGTCGTCGATGGGCGCACTGGCGACGACCCCGATGTCGGGATCCCCGCGCACCGTCGATGGCTGGTCGGGCGCGAACAGGCACGCCTCGATCTCGTTGGCTGCGGGTGGGTCACCGAGCGAGCGTGCGCACAGCGCAGCGATGGCGTCCACCGCCTCCGGACCGAGAGGATGGAGGCTGGTCACCCCGAACCGATCCCAGTCTCCATCGACCGAAGCAGCTGCCACTGATTTCTCGCTCGGTCCAAATTTTCCCCCGGTCTGCTGACGCGAAAGTAGACGTCGCCGAGCAGATGGTCCGTGAGGAACCGGACCGACTGCTCGAAGGTGACGACGGGCCCCGCGTTGGGAGCGGCGTCCCGCTCGGGTGCGGTCAGAAGCTCCTCGACCTCTTCCAGCCATGCGGCGACGACGGCCTCGTACCGCTCGACCTCGAACACGACGGCGGCATTCGCCTCGTTCGGTGTGCCGGTGCTGCTGCGCACCATGTCACCCACGTCCCACAGCACACTGCCCGCCATCACTGTGTCGAGGTCGACGACGAGTGGGGGTCCCGCGCCGGCGCCGTCGACGAGCAGGTTGGCGGCCTTGGCATCGTTGTGGGCGACGCGCACCGGAAGTCCCTCGAGCGTCGGAACCGAGTGAGCCAGGAGTGCGTCGACGAGCTCTGATGCATCGGCCAGGCGGCCGTGCGCGTCAGTCGATGCGGCGCGCTCCAGCTGCGCCCGTCGCCGGGCGGGATCGTGGAAGCCGGGCAGGCTGACCTTCAACGACGTCGGATCAAGGTCGGCCGCCAACCGGTGGAAGCGTCCGAAGGCCCGTCCGACGACGGCCGCGTCGTCGGGCGAGCGGACCTCCAAGGGACGGCGGGCCTCGATGTAGTCGTACATGCGCCACGCAACTCCGGTGCCATCCCGCCAGCTGAGCCCGCCTGTGTCCGTCGGGACCAGCGTGAGCGTGGGCTCGCCCTTGGCGTGAAGATGGTTCGTGATGGCGATGACGTTCGCCATCACGGCGTCGGTGTCGGGGAACACCGATGGGTTCAGGCGCTGGAGGAGGTATCGGCGTCGGTCAGTTGACACCAGGTAGGCGTCGTTGATGTGGCCGGCGGGATGCGCCTCCACCGAGGTGACGGAGTCCACGACGGCGAAGTGCGCGGCCGCGGCGACGGCGTCCGAGCCCGGCATGCCCTCGTCGACCACGCCCGGACGGTAACAATCGAGGGGTGGGGGGAGACGGAGAGTTGCTGCGGAGCAGACTCCTCCATCTCGCCGGCGGGGTGGCCGCAGCGTTCATGGCGGGCACCGCGTTCGCGTTGCGCGACGTCAGCGCGCTCGGCGTCGCCGTTGCCCTCTCGGGCGTGCTCCTGTGGGTCTGGCTGCGACCCCAGAGCATGGCGGCGGCAACCACGACCTGTTCTGGCACACGTTCACGATCGACCGTCCCCACGTGGACGTGGGTGTCCCGATCGGGGGCGCTCGCCGTGTGCGGGTGAACCTCCCGCCGGGGCGTTACGAGTACTACTGCCGGGTCCCGGGCCACCGCACAGCGGGGATGCACGGCGTGCTCGTCGTGAGCTGAGGCTCGCTATCTGGTCAGGATGACGACCGACGCGTTGGCGCCGCGACCGACCGTGTGGCCGAGAGCGGCCTTGGCGCCGGCGACCTGCCGCGGGCCGGCATCGCCGCGCAGCTGGCGGGTGAGCTCCACCAGCTGCCCGAGGGCCGACGCTCCCAGCGGCTCGCCCTTCGAGAGAAGACCGCCGCTCGGGTTGACGGGGAGGCGACCGTCCATGCGCGTGGCACCTTCGTCGAGGAGCTTGGCGGCGCCGCCGATGGGACAGAGGCCGAGCTCCTCGTAGGACAACAACTCGCGCGCCGCGTCGGTGTCCTGGAGCTCGACGACGTCGAGGTCGTCGGGGCCGACCCCGGCCTGCGCGTAGGCAGCGTCGGCGGCGAGCGTCGTGGCCGGGGTGACGTCGTCGTCGACCAGCCCGGACATCGGCGTCGCCTCACTCAGGACGTTGCCGGGCAGATGGGAGCGCAACGCAGCGGCCGCAACCCGCACGCCGCCCGATGTCGACGCGGCGCGCAACACGAGGGCGGCCGCGCCCTCGTTGGGAGAGCACAGCATCCAGAGGTGAAGCGGCTCGCAGACCAGTCGGGACGCCAGCACATCTTCAGCCGTGGCCTCCTTCCGGAACATCGCGTCGGGATTGTGGACGCCGTTGCCCCGGTTCTTCACGACGACGTCGGCCAGGTGGTCCTTGGTGACACCCGACTCGCGCATCAGGCGCTGGGCCCGTAGGGCGAAGTAGGCAGGCGCCGGCGACAGACCGGCTTCCTCCTGCCAAGGGGCGAAGAACGAGGATCGGATGATGCCCTTGGGCATCTTCTCCATGCCGAACACGAGCACGGTGTCGTACTGGCCGGACGCGATCGCCGCGGCGGCCATCATCACGGCCGCACCGCCACTCGCGCAGCCGGCCTCGACGTCGACAATGGGCCCACCGGTGGCACCGAGGGCATCGAGCACGCGATGGCCGGCTGCGACGCCCGAGTAGGCAGTGCCGCAGAACGCTGCTTGGAAGCCGCGGCGGTCGACGTCCGCGTCCGCCAGCGCCTGACGGACGGCGGCGACGCCCATCTCGGTGACGGTCTTGCCATCGAATCGCCCGAAGGGATGGAGGCCAATCCCCGCGATCTCGACCGCCCTCACGTCACCGCCTCAACCGAACGCCCACGTGACGACGTCGTTGCCGTCGTCGTCGGAGTGCAGACGAACGAGCTGGAGCGTCACGGCCTGCCCGAAGGTCAGCGCGGAGGGGTCGGACTCGGCCAGCCGGGTGATGACACGCAGGCCCTCGGGAAGCTCAACGACACCGAACCCATAAGGCACGTCACCCCGATAGCCCGGTGGGGGTGCCGTCACTGCGGTCCACATCCACAGCGTGCCGCTCGGTGACAGCAGCGCTTCGTCGACCTCGTCGCTGCCGCAGTACGGACACAGTGGCCCGCGCGGGAACTGGTGACGACCGCATGCGGCGCAGTTGCCGCCGATCAGGCGGGGCTCGGTGGTGAACAGTCCCTCGTGGACGGCGACGGCATCGGCCATGCGCCCCGGAAGTTACCGAGCGGCGGCGCTCAACGACCGATCGTGCTCGCTTGATTGCTCGGCCAATCGCTCGAGCAGGTCGGCCACCTGGTCCGGACGCTCGAGCGGCAGCATGTGTCCGGCGTCGGGGAGCGCCTCGAAGTGGGCGCCGTTGATGATCTCCGTCAGCCGACGGGCGTTGGCGTGGGGCACCAGGGCGTCGCGCGTGCCTGAGATGACGACGACAGGGACGTCGACGTCAGCCAAGCCTTCGCTCAGATCCATGGCCGCCATCGCCCGGTAGAAGCCGGCGCGCGCCGACGGCTTGGTCGCCGCGAACGTGTCCTGCATGGCTTTGAGGTTGGAGAGGGTCGCCTTGCGGCCCATGGTTCGGCGCACGAGGAAGGGCCCGAGCCGGGAGCTCGAGACGGAGCGGCTCGCCAGGCGGCTGCCGAGGACCAGCGGCGCCAGGCGGTTGGCCGGCCCTGGCATCGCCAGGTCGGAGCAGGCGGTGGAGACGAGGGCGACGGCGGCGACGCGCTTGGACAGGACGTCGGGGTGCTCGATGGCGAATGCCTGTGCCGCCATGCCGCCCATCGAGTGGCCGGCGACGACCGCGTCGCGGATGTCGAGGTGCTCGAGCACGGCGGCCATGTCGCTGCCGAGGGCCTCGATGGTGAGACCGTCGCGTCCAGGGCGCGAGGCGCCGTGGCCGCGCTGGTCGTAGAGGACGACGCGGTGGCCGCGCTCGACAAGCAGCCGGGCGACCGGTGCCCAGATGCGGCGGTCGTTGGTCCAGCCGTGCACGAGCACGAACGTGCGACCGTCGCCCGCCACCGTCGCGGCGATCTCGCCCCCGTCGAGGGTCGGGATTCGCGCGTCTTCCCCGTCGGGTACCTCCAGCCGGGTCGCGGCGTCGGGATCATCGTTGGCGGCCCAACGGCGACCAGCTGCGACGACGGCCCCTGCGGCTCCGGCTGCACCCGCGGCGACCGCCACCTTGACCAGACTCGACTTGTTCACTGTCAGACCCTCCGTGCTGCCAGTCGGGCCATCCAGTCGGTGAACCGCACCGGCGCCCCCCGGCTGATGTACCACCCGATCCGAGATTCGACACCGACCGGTACGACCGACTTGTTGTCGCGCACAGCGGCGAGCACCGCCTTGGCAACCAGCTCGGGTGGATGGCCGCGCTTGGAGAACAGATCCTTCACGCGCGCCACCCGATCCGGGTCGCTCTGGTCGCCCCGGAACCGGGTGTGGCTGATGATCGGTGTGTTGATGACGCCCGGACAGATGGCCGACACGCCGACACCCTTGGTGTGCCAGTCGGCGCGGAGGCTGCGGCTGAAGGCGAGCACCGCCGCCTTCGTCGTGCCGTAGCCAGGCTCGGTCCCGGTAGGCGTGTAGCCGAGCCCGGACGAGATGTTGACGACGTGGCCGCGGCCCCGTTCGACCATGCGCGGGCCGAAGGCGTGGCACATGTGGATGGCACCCATCAGGTTGATCGAGACGATCCAGTCCCAGTCCTCGAGAGCCATGTCGAGGAACCGAGCTGACATGCCGACGCCCGCGTTGTTCACCAGGATGTCGAGAGGACCGTGTTCGGCGTGCACGGTGTCCGCGAGGGTGGCGACGGCGACCCGGTCGGCCACGTCGGCCTGGTAGGCGGTGGACTCGACCCCGAGCTCGGCGCAGGCCGCGGCCGTCTTCTCGGCAGCCTGACGGTCGATGTCGACGGCGAGCACGCGCGCGCCGGCTCGGGCGAACGCCAGCGCCGATGCCCTGCCGATGCCGCTGCCCGCGCCGGTGACGAGAACGAGAGAGCCCGGGATGTCGATGCGTCGGGGAGCCATCAGGAACCCACCTCCACCCGCTCGCGGGGCTCAGCTACGGGCCCGACCGGTGCACCGAACTCGTAGTGCTCGGCGTCGAAGCGGCGAGTGGCCCGTCGGAATTTCCACGTGTAGTCCGGCCAGAGGGTCGTGTTGCGACCCTCGCCATCGAGATACCAGCTGGCGCACCCGCCGGTGTTCCACACCGTCTTCTGCATCTTGGCCTGCACCTCGGCGTTGTATGCCTCGAACGGCTGCCGGCGCACCTCGACCGTCGCCGCCTTGCGAGCGGTCATGGCCCGCAGGGCGCCGAGCACGTAGTCGATCTGGGCTTCGATCATGAACACGAGCGACGTGTGGCCGATGCCGGTGTTGGGCCCGGCCAGCACGAACAGATTGGGGAAGTTGGGAACGGTCGTGCCGAGGTAGGCCTGAGCGCCGCTCGTGCGCCATTGCTCGAGCAGCGATCGCCCGTCGGTGCCGCGGATGTGTTCCATCATCGGGTTGTCGGTGACGTGGAAACCCGTTGCCAGTACGAGCACGTCGATCTCGCGCTCGGTGCCGTCGGCAGTGACGACCGAGTGCTCTCTGATCTCGGCGATGCCTTCGGTGACGACCTCGACGTTGTCCTTCGTCAGCGCCGGGTAGTAGTCGTTCGACGGAAGCAGTCGCTTGCATCCGGGCGTGTACTGGGGCGTGATCTTCTTGCGCAGCTCGGGATCCTTCACCTGGTCGCGCATGTGGCGGATGGCGACCCTCCGCACGAGCTTCAGGGCCCGAGGGTTCTTGGTCATGCCGTAGGCGAGGAGCTCGCGCGTCCAGTAGACGAATCCCCGCACCCAGCGCTGGGCCCCGGGGACCCGGCGGTACACCCTGTGTTCCACGTCGGTGATCTTGCGACCGCTGTGGGGTGGCACCCAGGGTGGTGTGCGCTGGAAGACGTGCAGCTGCGCGACGTCGGGCTGGATGTTCGGCACGATCTGGATGGCGGAGGCGCCGGTACCGATCACGGCGACGCGCTTGCCGGCCACCTCTTCGTTCACGTCCCACCGCGCCGAGTGAAAGGCCTTGCCTTGGAAGCGGTCGAGCCCGGGGACGTCCGGCGTCGACGGCTCGCTCAATGCGCCGTTGCCGGCGATGAGCACGTCAGCGGTGTGGAGGCCGCCGCCGGTGTCCAGGTGCCAGCGCTGGGTGGCGGGGTCCCAGCGGGCCTCGGTCACGGGCGTGCTCAGGCGGATGTGGGGAAGGACGCCGAAGCGCTCCGCCGTCTGCCGGAGGTAGGCCCAGATCTCGGGTTGCGGCGAGTAGGTCTCGCTCCACTCGGGATTGAGGGCGAAAGAGAAGGAGTAGAGGTGGGACGGCACGTCGCAGCGGCAGCCGGGGTAGCTGTTGTCCCACCACGTGCCGCCGACGTCGCTGTTCTTCTCGAACACGACGAAGTCGTGCATCCCCTCCTGGCGGAGGCGGATGGCCGCGCCCAGCCCGGCGAAGCCGGCGCCGACGATGGCGATGCGGGTGTGAGGCATCGGGGCTCCTGGAGACTGTTGAACGTTCCTCAATAACTGTACCCCACTATTGAGTCATATTCAACTAGGATGTGGGGGATGGCGACACGGACACGGGCAGCGAGGCTCGACCCGTCCGAGCGCAGGGCGCAGCTGATCGAGCTCGGGCTCCGTATGTTGAGTTCGGAATCGCCCGACCGGGTTCCTGTCGACGAGATCGCAGAGGCGGCGGGAATCTCCCGCGGCCTGCTGTTCCACTACTTCCCGACCAAGCGTGACTTCTATGTCGCCGTCGCCCGCGAAGCCGCCCGTCACCTGCTCGAGGTCACTGAGCCCGACCCCGAGCTGCACCACATGGACCGCCTGCACGCGAGCCTGGCGGCCTACGTCGACTACGTGGCCGACAACGAGGCGCTTTACATCGCCCTCGTACGCGGGGCCGCGGGGAGTGACAAGGAGCTGCAGGCGATCTCCGAGGAGACCCGCGCCGAATCGGCGCGCCGGGTCGTCGAAGCGCTGGGCCTGGTCGACGTCGACCCCGGCGTGCGTACGGCGGTGCGCGGCTGGGTGGGGTTCATCGAGGAGACGACCCTCGACTGGCTCCGCAATCGCGACCTCGACCGCGACCGCCTCCTCGCTGTCCAGGAGCAGGTCCTGGTGCACGCCCTCGAGGCGGCCGTGGGAAGCGCGCTCGTCTAGAAGACTGGGTTGCCGTACATCTCGCCGAGCGGGTCGCTGATCAGCTCGATGCGCGCACCGTCGGGATCGAGGAAGTAGAGCGACGACCCGTCGACGTGGGCGTACGCCACGCCCGCCTCGGCCAGCTTGTCCTTGACCCGCTGCCATCGGTCAGGCGGCATGGAGATGGCGAGGTGGTGCAGACCGCCGAGGACCTCGGCGTAATCGGTGAGGTCGAGACCCGGGAGGTCGAAGAAGGCCAGTGCGTTGCCGTTGCCGATGTCGAAGAAGAAGTGGGTTGAGCCGCCGTAGTCGCGGTTCTCGAACATCTCGGTGAGCGGGAACTCGAGGAGGTCCTGATAGAACTCGACGGTCCGAGCCACGTCGCTGCTGATGAGCGCGATGTGGTGCACCCCTCGTGCCGACGATGTAGGCCGCTCGTCCCGCGCATGAAGGTGCCGGGCCTTGATCTCCTCCCGCCGCTTGGTTGCCGCGTCCCGCTCCGCGCCCTGGAGCCCGGCCTTGTCTTGCACGCTCTCGGCCATGGACCTACGCAACCACGTTTGGCAGCGCTACGCCACCGTTTTGGCCAGCAGCTCGGGGTTGGTGACTGCGGGGAGGTGGCCGGTGGCGAGGCGGACGACGTCGGGCGGGTCGGGCAGGCGGAGGATCATCTCCTCCTGCAGCTCGGGTGGGATCGGCCGGTCGCGCTCGTTGAGCACGTACGTCACCGGCACGCCGCGGGCGAGCGACCAGTGCACGGGCTGGAAGTAGTGGTGGACGGTATCGGGCACGCAGCGAACAGGATCGACGGCGAAGGCCAGGTCGTCGTCGTCCAGGGGATCGGCGCCGTATGCGTTGCGGAACTGCTCGGGGTCGGCGGGGGCGCCCGGCAACGTGATCACGGTGCCCTCGGCCTTCGCCGTTTCCACCGCGGCGGCGAGGCCCTCGGCGTGGCGCGGCTGCATACCGTCGAGCCCGCACCCTCCCTCGGGCGGCACGAGGGCGGCGTTCAGCACGATGCGCTCGACGAGTCCCTCGAGGGCGCTGACCACGCCGGGCACGACCAGTCCGCCCGACGAGTGGGCGACGAGGACGATCGGATCGGCGACGTCCGCCGTCCGGATGTCACCAACCACCGACGCCACTTCGTCGTCGACAGTGATCGTCGCCAGATCAGCGGGATGGCTGCCGCGCCCGGGCAGGTCGACGGTGAGGGCGCGGTCGGGGAGGAGCGGTACCAGCCGGTCCCAGAAGCGGCCCGTGGAACCGCCGCCGTGCACGAGGACGTACGTCACGACGCGAGCTTCGCGTGAAGCGCCGCCGCCGGCTCGCGTCGGGCGGCGTCGTGGGTCTTCGTGCCCAGACGGACCGAAGCCGGCGACCTTCATCGGTGTCCGTTTTGGTGGGATCCTCACCCTTAGGCAGAACTGGGGGCAGAGATATGAACGTGGTCATCACCGCCATGGTGAGCTGGTTCGTGGGGTCGACCGCGGTCGCGCTCGTCGTCGGGCGCTCGCTGGCACTCCGCCCACTTTCGGCGCGCACCGCCACGGTCGCGTCGAAGTAGCGCGCCCAACCAACTCGAGCTGGGGAAGAGTTGGTTGGCGCGCGCGGGCGGACTCTCGCGATCTTCGGAGTGGGAACGCTCGTCAACAGGTTGGCCACCTGTCAGCGGGCTAGAACGTCGCCATGCCTTCGCACGAGCTGACCTTCGGAGTGTTCATGCCCCAGGGCTGGAAGATGGAGCTGGTCTCCATCCAGGATCCGCAGGCGAAGTGGGCCAAGGCCGTCGAGATCGCCACCTTGGCCGAGGAGTCCGGACTCGACTCTCTCTGGGTCTACGACCACTTCCACAACGTGCCGGTACCTGCACACGAGACGATGTTCGAGTGCTGGACGACACTGGCGGCGATCTCCCAGCGCACGAGCCGCATCAAGCTCGGTCAGATGGTCGGATGCGCGCCGTATCGGAACCCGGGTTTGCTGGCGAAGATCACGTCGAACATCGATGTGATGAGCGGCGGCCGCCTCATCTGGGGGATCGGCGCCGGCTGGTACGACCACGAGTTCCGCGGCTACGGCTATGAATTCCCGCCCGCCAAGGACCGCATCCGGATGCTGCGCGAGACCGTCGAGATCGTGAAGGCGATGTGGTCGGAGCCCGACGTCTCTTACGACGGCAGGTTCTTCACGCTGGACGGCGCGCAGTGCGACCCCAAGCCTGTGCAGCAGCCGCACCCGGAGATCCTCATCGGTGGCGGTGGTGAGCAGCTCACACTGCGGGTCGTCGCCCGCCACGCGGACGCCGCCAACTTCGGAGGCAAGCCCCACGAGTGGCAGCACAAGGCCGAGGTGCTGCAGCAGCACTGCAAGGAGGTCGGGCGCGACTACGACGAGATCCGGAAGACGATCTCGGCCGAGGTCTTCATCCGCGAGACTGAGAAGGAGATCGTCGATGGCGGCACGCGGTCGCCGTGGGGCGAGCCGTTCGACTCGTGGCAGGCCGGGAACCTGGTCGGCACGCCCGAGCAGGTCGCCGACAAGATCCGCACCTATGTCGACCTCGGCTGCACCGGCTTCTACCCCTGGTGCAGCGACTACCCCGATACCGAGTCGCTGCGGTTGTTCGCCAAGGTGGCAGCCGAGCTCCGGTAACGCTGCGTACGCTGGTTGAGGCTTGTTTCGAGCCCCTGTAGCTCAGCTGGATAGAGCGGCTGCCTTCTAAGCAGCGGGTCGCACGTTCGAGTCGTGCCAGGGGCGCCCACGTGATCGCGCTGCGGTGCGTTAATCCTGCGAACTCGCGGGTAGAAGCGACGCGTGACTGGTGCCCGTGCTGTTGCGGACGCTTCCGAAACGCTCGATTTCGGCATTCTCAACGTCGCTTTCGACGGCAGAGTCCTCCGCCCGCGCCCGTGGACCGCGATGCAGTCGAACTGGGCCGCGGAGCTGGCGACGTCAGCGCCCGCCGGTCCGATTCTCGAGCTGTGCGCTGGTGCCGGGCACATCGGGCTGCTCGCCGCTGTGCTGTCCGGGCGTCGCCTCGTGCAGGTCGACAGCTCTCCGGCGGCCTGTGAGTTCGCCCGTCAGAACGCGGACGCGGCCGGCGCTCGCGACCAGGTCGACATCCGGTGCGGTGACATTGAGGAGGCGGTGCGGCCGGACGAGCGCTTCCCGCTCGTCATCGCCGATCCGCCGTACATTCCCCGCGCCGAGGTGGCCCGGTTCCCGGACGATCCGCTGACTGCGATCGACGGCGGCCAGTCCGGCCTCGACGTCGTCGTCGCGTGCCTCGACGTCGCCGGTCGCCACGTGATGGACGACGGCGCTTGCCTGCTCCAGGTCCGGGGCCCATCACAGGTCGCCGCGGTCCGGCCCCTCGCCCACGCCCGTGCGCTCGTGGTCGACAGCGTTCGGGTCGCCGACGACGAGCGGGCTGTCGCCCTCCTGCGTCCGACTTCGGCGGATCGGTGGACGTCGTGACGTCGCTGACGCAGCGTCTCGAGGACGCCCTCGACCGAGGGTCCTTCGAGGAAGTCGGCGCGTGCGAGCCGAAAGGCGAAGGGGATCGGCTGTGCGCGCTCCTGACGATCTACGACCTCTGGATGGAACCGATCGACCGGGTCGCAGACCGGGTGCGGTTCCAGAACCACCCCGCGATCGCGGAGGTCAAGAACCGGCTCGAGCAGCCGTTCATCGAGAGCCTCGACGAGCTGTCTGCGTGGGCACCGGCGACGCCGACCGACCTGTGCGCCGACCTGCGACGGATCGCCCGCGGGACGGACGACTCGATCTACGAGTGGGTGGCGACGTCGGCTGACTGGGACCAGCTCATCGACTTTCTCACCATCGAGGGCGGCCCGGACGCGCTCTTCGACGACCTCGTTGCCCTGTGCCAGGTCGGCATACGAGGCCTCCCGAAGGTCACACTCGGCGCCAACTACTGGGACGAGATGGGTCAGGGCGATCCCGCGAAGGTGCACACGGTGTTGCACGAGCATCTGGTGGACGCTGTCGACCTTCGCGCCATCCCTCGTGAGGAGTTGCCGGTTCCCGCCCTACGCCGGAACGCATTGAACGGGCTGCTGGCGACCAACCGCTGGCTCCAACCGGAGATGGTCGGTGCCCTCGGGCTCCTCGAGCTCCAGGCGGGGCCCCGTTGCCGCCAGGTCGTCCGCGGCCTGCGCCGGCTCGGCGCACCGTCCGGCGCCTTTCCCTTCTACGAAGAGCACGCACACGTCGACCCACTCCACGGCAAGGCGTGGCTCGACGACGCGGTGCGTCCGCTTGTCGAGGCCCATCCCGGATGGGCCGCTCGAATCAAGCGAGGGGCGCTGTGGCGAGCTGCGGTCAACGATCGCTTCTTCGTCCACGTCCACCGTTCACTCGGTGAGCGGTCCCTCGACGTGGCGTAGCTCGGTCACCTGCGGCCGGACCTGATCGCCGCGGCTCCGTGCGATCGTGAGCGGCGGCCCTGGTCGCGGGTCAGACTCTGTGATGACCAACGACGGGGAGGCTGCGTGTCCTTGACCGAACGGCAGGAAACGCTGGCGAATCATGCGCCGGCGGACTACTCGGACCTGAAGGCGCTGTTCATCAACTGCACCCTGAAGCGGTCGCCCGAGGTGTCGAACACCGAAGGTCTGGCGCGCCTGTCGGAGGGCATCATGCAGCGTCAGGGCGTCACCGTCGACACGGTGCGGGCGGTCGACCGAGACATCGCCACCGGGGTCTGGCCGGACATGACCGAGCACGGATGGGAGGTCGACGAGTGGCCGGCCATCTTCGAGCAGGTGATGGCGTCCGACATCCTCGTCATCTGCACGCCGATCTGGCTCGGAGAGAAGTCGTCGGTGTGCACCAAGATCATCGAGCGCCTGTATGGCAACTCGCATCTGCTCAACGACGCCGGCCAGTACGCCTACTACGGCCGGGTCGGCGGGTGTCTCGTCACGGGCAACGAGGACGGCGTCAAGCACTGCGCCATGAACGTCCTGTATTCGCTCCAGCACCTCGGCTACGTCATCCCGCCGCAGGCCGACGCGGGGTGGATCGGAGAAGCGGGTCCGGGCCCGTCGTACCTCGATCCCGGGTCCGGCGGCCCTGAGAACGACTTCACCAACCGCAACACCACATTCATGACGTGGAACCTCCTCCACCTCGCCCGCATGCTGAAGGACGCGGGAGGGATCCCTGTGCACGGCAACCAACGCTCGGAGTGGGACGCGGGCTGCCGCTTCGACTTCGAGAACCCGGAGCACCGGTGATGGACAGGAACGGGCTCCGCACCCTGCAGGCACCACCCGAGGTGGCGATGACCCGCGCCTGACGCGCCTAGACCGCCCGCTCGACGCGGGCAGCCGTTGTCACCAGGAGCTCCTCACTGTCAAGAGGTCCGACGAGCTCCAGGCTGGCGGGGAGCCCGTTCCCGGCAACCGGCACCGGCTGGGCGGTGGCGGGAACCCCCGCTGGGTTGAACAAGGCGACGTGCTTGGTGATCTCGATGGCTGTGGGGAGCAGCGAATCCGCATTCAGCGAATCGAGTCGGGGCGGGAAAATCGGCAGCGTCGGCAGGGCGAGGACCTGGACCCGCTCGAACAGGGCCGCGAGCGACTGACGCCATCGGTCGAGCCCGCGGCGGGCTTCGTCTGCCGCGGCGCGGAAGGCGTCGGCGATGGCGATCGTCTGGGCGATGTCCTCGCCCACGGCGTCGGGGTGCTCTTCGACAAGATCGCGGTCTGTCTTCCAGATCTCGTCGAAGTAGATGGGCGCGAACGCCTGCTCGCCGTACTCGACCATCTCCCACCCGAGCTCGACGACCTCGAACTCGGCGGCCTTCAGCGCGGCATCGACGGCGGCCTCGATGTCGGGATGGCCGGCGGTCCGGATGCGCCCGACCACGGTGGCCGCAGTGGATGCGGGCTGGAAGCCGGGCTCGAGGAGCTGCATGCCGAGTGTGACGCTGGCGACGCTCGTCGCCATCGGACCGATCGTGTCGAGGCTGGGCGCGAGCGGCCAGACGCCGTCCAGCGAGACCCGGCCGTAGGTCGTCTTGAGCCCGACGGTGCCGCAGCACGCGGAGGGGACGCGGACCGAGCCGCCCGTGTCGGACCCGATGGCGACGTCGGCCTCGTCGGCGGCCACGGCGACGGCTGATCCGCTCGACGACCCGCCCGGGACGAGCGCCGGGTCGAGCGGGTTCACCGGAGAGCCGAACCACGGATTGGTCCCGATCGGCAGCATGGCGAGCTCGTGAAGGTTGGCCTTGCCGACGATGCGGGCGCCCGCCGCTCGAGCGCCTGCCAAGCAGGGGGCGTCCTCCTCTGCCGGGCGGGCTGCGCTCGCCACGGCCTTGCAGCCTGCGGTCGTCGGCACGCCCTCGACGTCGACGATGTCCTTCACCGCGACGCGAGGACCGTCGCCGGAGCTGTCGAGCTTGGTGATGAAGGTGCTCATAGCCGCAACAATGGCCGATTCAACCAATGCCTGCGAGTCGCCGGCGGCCGAGGAGAAACCCTCCCGGCGCGCCGATGAGGAGAAGGCAGGACGACGGAGCGCCGGGCCACGAACGCACTTGCGCACCTGAAACTGCGATGGCGCGCCGGTCGAATGGGTATACGCGAAGGAGCAAGCCGTCGATTCGAGGAGGAATTCGCATGGCAAACGAACTGAACGGCAAGAAGATTGCGTTTCTTGTGGCCAATGAGGGCATCGAGCAGGTGGAGTTGACCCGGCCATGGGAGGCGGTCAAGGCCGCGGGCGGCCAGCCTGAACTGATCGCACCCGAGGATGGCAAGGCCCAGGCGTTCAATCACCTCGACAAGGCCGACGAATTTCCGGTCGACCGCACGACATCGCAGGTCAAGGCCGAGGAGTACGACGGCGTCGTCCTGCCGGGCGGCGTCGCCAACCCGGATCAGCTGCGCACCGACGAACCGGCCGTGGAGTTCGTGCGGGCCATGTTCGACGCGGGCAAGCCTGCGGCGGTGATCTGTCACGGACCGTGGACCGTCGTCGAGGCCGGCATGGCGCAGGGCCGCAAGCTCACCTCGTGGCCGAGCCTGAAGACCGACATCCGCAACGCCGGCGGCACCTGGGTCGACGAGCAGGTTGTCGTCTGCGAGGACGGGCCGAACACCCTCGTGACGTCGCGCAAGCCTGACGACCTCGACGCCTTCTGCGACACGCTCGTACGCGTATTTGCTGAGGGTGGGAAGAAGGCGTCAGCCGCCTGATCCCAGCGTTCTCCTCGGCGGGCGCGATATGGCGCTTGCGTCATATCGTGACCAGCCGAGGAGGGGCCATGGGATGGGATTTCGAAACCGAGCCCGAGTTCCAGGAGAAGCTGGACTGGGCTGATCGGTTTGTTCGCGACGAGGTCGAGCCGCTCGACTTCGCGTTTCCGCACCTGCAGTTCACACCGCTCAACGACGCGCGCCGCAAGGTCGTCGACCCACTGAAGGACGAGGTGCGCCACCACGACCTTTGGGCCACGCATCTCGGCCCCGAGCTCGGCGGTCAGGGTTACGGCCAGCTGAAGCTGGCGCTGCTCAACGAGATCCTCGGCCGGTCGTCGTGGGCGCCGATCGTGTTCGGCTGCCAGGCACCCGACACCGGCAACGCGGAGATCATCGCCCACTACGGCACGCCGGAGCAGAAAGAGCGTTACCTGCAGCCGCTCCTCAGTGGCGAGGTCTTCTCGTCTTATTCGATGACCGAGCCGCACGCCGGCGCCGATCCCACCCTGTTCAAGACACGCGCCGTCCAGGACGGCGACGAGTGGGTGATCAACGGCTGGAAGTTCTTCTCCTCTAACGCCAAGACGGCGTCCTTCCTGATCGTCATGGCGGTGACCAATCCCGACGTGACGCCCTACAAGGGAATGTCCATGTTCTTGGTGCCGGCCGACACGCCGGGCATCAACATCGTGCGCAACATCGGTATCGGCGGCGAGCGGATGAATGAGGGATCCCACGCCCTCATCCACTACGAGGACGTGCGCGTCCCCGCAGACGCTTTGCTCGGTGGCGAGGGCCAGGCGTTCGTCATCGCCCAGACCCGGCTCGGCGGCGGCCGCATCCACCACGCCATGCGCACGATCGGCCTGGCCCAGAAGGCGCTCGACATGATGTGCGAGCGGGCCCTCAGCCGAGAAACCCAAGGCAGCATCCTGGCCGACAAGCAGTTCGTGCAGGGCTACATCGCCGACTCCTACGCCCAGCTCATGCAGTTCCGGCTGTTCGTGCTCTACACGGCGTGGGAGATCGACAAGTACAACGACTACAAACGGGTGCGTAAGGACATCGCCACCGCCAAGGTGGTGATGCCCACGGTGCTGCACGACATCGCGTGGCGGGCCATGCAGGTGCATGGCGCCCTGGGCAGCACCAACGAGATGCCCT
>JAFASB010000077.1 GCA_019244985.1 Acidimicrobiia bacterium
CGCGCGACGCCTACTTCCCGTCGCTCCACCTCGACGACGCCGGATCGGCTGTCGCCGCCGCCCTCGGCGCTCCCGCCGGGACCTACAACGTCGTCGGCGACGCCCTCACGTGGCGTGAGCAGATGGACGCGCTCGCCGATGCGCTCGGCGTGCGTCGCCTGGCGTTCCCGCCGGCCGCAGGCCAGAAGTTGGCCGGCAAGGCGGCGGCCCTGATGCAGCGATCAGAGCGGGTGTCGAACGCCAAGTTCAAGGAGGCGACGGGGTGGGAGCCCGCGTACCCGAGCTCGCGCCAGGGCTGGCCCGCTGTCGTGGGGCAGATGGGGGAGACACGGAAGGTCAGCGTGCTCGCACGCATCCTTCTTCTGTTTCTGCTGATTCCGGCGTTGGAGCTCGGCCTGTGGGCGACGCTCGCACCGCACTCGTTCTTCAACAGCTTTCCCGGCGGCGGTCGGCACTGGGTCGCGGTCGACGGTCCGTTCAACGAGCACCTGGTCCGTGATTTCGGCGCCATGAACCTGGCGCTGGCGCTGGTCCTCGTCGTCGCCCTCGTCGTGGGTTCGCGGCTGTTGGTGACGACGGCCGCAGGCGCGGCGCTGCTGTTCGCGGTCCCGCACTTTCTGTACCACCTGTTCAACCTGAACGTGTTCAGCAGCGGCGACCAGGTCGCGAACGTGGTGTCGTTGGCGATCACCGTGCTGCTGCCGATTGCCGTCATCTGGTCTGCTCAGAGGACGACTGTCGCCAGCTCCTCGAGGGCGTCGGTCGCGTCGCCGTAGGCCTGCTGCAGCGTCAGCAGACGCTTGTAGAACAGGTGGACGTCGTGCTCCCACGTGAAGCCGACGCCGCCGAAGATCTGGATGGCCGAGGCGCCGATGCGAGGAAAGGCGTCGGCGGCGAAGGCCTTGGCCATCAGCGCCGCCCGGTGGCGCTCCGCCGGATCGGCGGCGTCGCAGGCCCACAAGGCGTAGTAGGCACCGGCGCGACCGAGCTCGAGGGCCTGGAGCATGTCGGTGCACAGATGCTGGACGGCCTGGAACGAGCCGATGGGCCGGTCGAACTGCACCCGCTCCTTGGCGTAGGCCACCGCCAGGTCGAGTGCACCCTGGGCGGCGCCGACGGCGTCGGTGACCAGCGCAACGAGGATCCGGTCGACGACTTCACCGACGTCGACCTGCCCGAGTCGACGGGCGGGCGTGCTGTTCAGAGACACGGTGCCGAAGGACCGCGTGCCGTCGACGGTCGGCATGTGCTCGACCGTGAGGCCATCGGCGCCGCGATCCACGGCGTAGAGGCCGTCGGGCGCACTCACGAGGAGGACGTCGGCGGCCGGAGCGTCGGCGACGAACGTCTTGGTGCCGGTGAGCGCGCCGCCGTCGGCGGTCGTCGTCATCCGCCGCCAGTCGCGCCCGTCGTCCTCGACGAGCGCGACGGTGGCGACCAGCGATCCGTCGGCGATCTTCTCCAAGAGGTCGCCGCCGTCACCGGTCGCAGCCAGCGCCGACGCCGCGGCCACCGCCGACGAGAGGAACGGCCCGGGATGGACGGCGCGTCCCAGCTCTTCGAGCACGACACCGATGTCGACCATGCCCATGCCCGCGCCACCGTGCTCCGCAGGGACGAGAAGACCGGTGGCGCCCAGGTCGGCCAATCCCTTCCACGCGGCCTCGGTCGTGCCCCGAGGGTCGCCGTAGAGCTCGCGGACGTAGGGCTGGATGGGCGCCTGCTCGGTGAGGAAGCGGCGGACGGCCGCCCGCAGCGCCTCTTGCTCCTCTGAGAACTCGAAGTCCATATGTGACGCTCGTGTCAGGGTGAACATATCGTGAGCTGATGCGGCTGCAGTGGGACGAGGAAGCGGAAGCCTTCCGGCGCGAGCTCGACGACTGGCTGGACGCCAACCTGCCGCCCACGGAGAAGATGCGCGAGCCCAAGCTGTCGAGCGCCCACCTTCCCGACTGGGCGCGCGAGTGGCAGCGCACGCTGTTCGATGCCGGGTGGCTGGTTCCCGGCTGGCCGCCCGAACTGGGCGGCCGCAACGCCACGCCGGTGCAGCAGATGATCTACTTCGAGGAGTTCGCCCGCCGGGAGGTCCCCCGGTCGCTGAACCCGCAGGGCCTGTCGATCTGTGCGGCCTCCATCCATGACTTCGGCACGCCCGAACAGCGCGAGCGGTGGGTGCTTCCCACCCTGCGAGCCGAGATCACCTGGTGTCTGGGCATGAGCGAGCCGGGCGCGGGCAGCGACCTCGCCGGCCTGTCGACGAGGGCGGTGCTCGACGGCGACCGGTTTGTCGTCAACGGCCAGAAGGTCTGGACGTCGGGCGCCCACCACGCCGACTGGTGCATGTGCTTCGTCCGCACCGACCCCGAAGCCCCCAAGCACAAGGGGATCAGCGCCCTCGTCGTTGACATGAAGACGCCGGGGATCTCGTGCCGTCCCCTTCCCGAGCTCACCGACCCTGACTACGCCGACTTCAACGAGGTGTTCTTCACCGACGTCGAGGTCCCCAGGGAGAACCTCCTGGGCGAGCTGAACGGCGGGTGGCCGATCACCCAAGGCTCGTTGGCCCACGAGCGCGGGATGCTCTGGATCGGCAACGCCAACAACGTCGAGAACGGCGTCAACGAGCTCGTCGAGCTCGGTCGTCAGCTCGGGCTGGGGGGCGACGGCCGCTTCCGCGACCTGGTCGCGTCGCTGTACATCGACAGCCAGGCGGTGAAGCTCATCGGGTACCGCGGGTTCACGAAGTTCATGCGCGGGCAGCCAGCGTCCGAGCACATGTTGCTGAAGCTGTTCAGCAGCGAGACCGAGCGGCGGCTCTACCTGACCGGGATGGAGGCGCTGGGTGCCGACGGCGTCGACCTCGACCGGCCCGGACCGTCGGGGTGGCGGGAAGGCGCGTGGGCCACCCAGTACCTGCGGTCTTTCTCGGGGACCATCGCCGGCGGCACGTCGGAGATCCAGCGGAACATCATCGCCGAGCGCGTGCTCGGGATGCCGCGAGTGTGAAGCGCTACGACGGAGAGGTCGCGGTGGTGAGCGGGGCCTCGTCGGGCCTCGGCCGTCGGCTGGCGCTCGAGCTGGCCAGCCGCGGCGCCACCGTTGTCGGTCTGGCCCGTCGCAAGCAGCTGCTCGTCGAGCTGGCGGCCGATCTCCAGGCGCGAACCTCGTCGAGCCGGACGATGGAGTGCGACGTCAGCGATGCCGACGCGTACCGCGACGTCCTCGCTCAGATCGAGTCCGACCGCGGGAAGCTCGACATCCTCGTCGCGGCAGCGGCGACTGAGGCGGAGACACGGGTGCCGGGAGCGACGCTCGAGGACTTCCGTTCGACGATGGACGTGAACTTCTTCGGCGTCGTTGCCGGCACGCTCGCCGTCGTGCCCGGAATGGCGGCTCGCCGCCACGGCATCGTCGTCAACGTGTCGTCGGACTCGGCGCGGGCCCCCGCGCCCGGCGGTGCGGCGTACGCGGCGTCCAAAGCGGCGGTCTCGGCGTTCTCGGAGGCGGTGGCGATGAACGTCGCCGACAGCGGGGTGCGCGTGCACGTCCTCTACCCGGGGTGGGTGCCGACGGCGATGGGACTGGCCGCCGTCGAGCGGGGAATGCCGCTGCCGCCGAAGCCGGTGCGGCGCACCGAGGACCAGATCGCCGAGCTGGTGTGCGAGCGCATGGGCTCGGACGCCATCGAGCTCAACGCCAGCCGCCTGCCGGTGATGGCGCCGCTGGCCCGTGCCTTTTTCCCGAAGGCCTACCGCAGGTCCGTCACCAAGAGCTCGGACGCTTGACCGAGCACGGCGTCGCCGGGCGGGCGGTGATCGTCACCGGCGCCGGGCAGGGCATAGGCCGCGGGATGGCGCTCCACCTGGGCCGCAACGGCGCGTCCGTTGTTGTGGCCGAGTGGAAGGAGCACCGGGCGACGCGCACAGTTGAGGAGCTGGAAGCCCTCGGCGTGCCGGCGCTGGCCGCTGTCTGTGACATCAGCAAGAAGGACGACGTCGCGACCATGGTCTCGGCCACGGTCGAACGCTTCGGGCGTGTGGACGCGTTGATCAACAACGCCCAGACCTTCCGACCCCAGGCTCCGATTGCAACCGTGGGCGAGGAGGATGTCGACGTCTTCTACGACTCCGGCGTCAAGGGGACGCTGTGGGGGATGCAGGCCGTGTACCCGCACATGCAGCGAGCGGGGTGGGGAAGAATCGTCAACTTTGCGTCGGCGGCGGGCATCACCGGCATGCCCGGCTACGGCGCCTACAACGCCTCCAAGGAGGCGATCAGGGCCTTGACGCGCACGGCCGCGCGCGAGTGGGGCCGCGACGGCATTGTCGTGAACTGCATCTGTCCGGGAGCGGCTTCCAAGCGAGGACAGGAGGCGGCGGCGCGCGACACCGACGCCCACCGCGAGTTCATGCGCGACCACCCGATCGGGCGCCAGGGCGATCCCGAGGATGACATCGCCCCGGTCGCCCTGTTCCTCTGTTCGGAGGCGGCGCGCTACCTGACCGGTCAGACGCTGATGGTCGACGGCGGCGCGTTCCTGTTCGCCTAGCAGTACGGTTCGCGCCGTGCGCGCACTGATCACAGGATGTTCCACCGGTATCGGCAGGGCGACCGCGATCGAGTTGACCAAGCGGGGCTACGAGGTCGTCGCCACCGCTCGGAAGCCGGAGACCCTCGACGACCTTGATGTGGCTCAGCGCCTGCGGCTCGACGTCGACGACGACGCGTCGGTCGCCGACTGCGTCGCCGAGGCCGGACCGGTCGAGGTGCTCGTGAACAATGCCGGCTTCGAGGTCGCGGGGCCGATCGAGCGGGTGCCGATCGACGAGGTCAAGCGCATGTTCGAGACCAACGTCTTCGGCGCCCTGCGCATGATCCAGGCCGTGCTGCCGTCGATGCGCGAGCAGGGTGGGGGCACGATCGTCAACGTGTCGTCGGTGGCCGGGCGGGCCGTCGGTCCGTTGGCATCGACGTATGCCGCGTCGAAGTGGGCGCTGGAGGCGCTGTCGGAAGGGCTGCACATCGAGATGCGTCACTTCAACATCTGGACGTACCTCATCGAGCCAGGGGTCATCGAGACGAATTTCGAGACGAGCATCCGCCGATACGGCGTCGACGACACGCCCTACGACGAGCTCCAGAGGCAGTGGGACGAGAGCTTCGACCGTCTCGGGCGCCAGTCGGCACCCGGTCCCGAGCTCGTCGCGGCGACGATCGCCGAGGCCATCGAGAGCGATGGAACCAGGCGGCGTTGGCCCGTCGGCGACGACGCCGCCCTCATCTGCGGCGCCCGAGACTCGATGGACGACACTGCCTTTGAGGCCTCCATGCGGGAGACCCTCCAGTTCCACTGGTAGTCCGGGCCGCTACCGAAGACGACCTCGACGCCATCGTCGACCTGTATGCCGACGTCGCCGCCGAGGGTCGGTGGATTGCGGCCGAGGCGCCCGTCGACAAGATCGAGCGCCGGGCCAGATTCGAGGCATCGATTCGCGGCGGCGACTCGCAGATGTTCGTCGCCGAGAGCGACGGTCACGTCGTTGGCGAGCTCGGCATCGAGGCCGGGTACGGCGTCGCCGAGTTCGGGATGATGGTCGCCGCGGACTGCCGGGGTCGCGGGGTCGGGTCGGCCCTCCTTCAAGCGGCCATCGACTGGGCCTCTGAACACGGCGCCCACAAGGTCGCCCTGCAGGTCTGGCCGCACAACCACGCAGCCATCACCCTCTACCGGAAGTTCGGCTTCGAGGAGGAGGGACGCCTGCGTCGCCACTATCCCCGCCGCAACGGCGAGCTGTGGGACGCGCTGATCATGGGCCGGGTCCTCTAGGTGCTACGGGTACCCGACCGAGTCGCGCAGCCCGGCTTGTACGAGCTCGCGGTCACCGCCGTCGCTCTGGCGCGGCACGATCGTGATCGAACCTTTCGTCTCGTAGAGCACGAACTGCACGTCGTCGAGTGAGAACACGTCGCGCTGGCGCAGCTGGGTGAAGAGGTCGTTGTCGGTAAGGCCGCATCTGCGCAGCTGCCATTTCCGTATCTGGCCGTCGGCGACAAGGACGCGCACGCGATGGTCGAACAGCTTCCCCATGATGCTGTTGAACCGCAGGATCGACGCCGCCCGGTGGATGGCAACCAGGGTGACGACGGCCACGGCGCCTGTGAGGTAGGACTGCTCGCCGGCCACCGCCGTCCTGCCAATGATTGCGCCCATGGCGACGGCCGTGGCGAAGTCCATGATCGTCCACTCTGCGAGCGTTCGTCGCTCGCCGAGTCTGAGCGCAACGAGAGCGGTGGCGTACATCAGAGCGGCCTTGGCCGCCACCTCGCCCAGTTGTGCCTCGTTGCCAGTCAGCCAGGACATGCGTCGCCCCTTTCTTCGCGGTTGCGTGCACGTAGTGCTACCGGGCCGCGGGCACGTCGCCCGTAGGATGCCGGCGATGAGCACGACGACGAACGGCGACGTGACGATCTACTACGAGGCGTTCGGCGACCCGGGCAAGCCGACGCTCCTGTTGATCAACGGGCTCGGTTCGCAGTGCATCAACTACGCCACCGAGTGGTGCGAGATGTTCGCGGCCGAGGGCTACCAGGTCGTGCGTTTCGACAACCGGGACGTGGGCCTGTCGTCCAAGCTCGACGAGGCGCCTGAGTACTCGACGGCCGACATGGCGTCTGATGCCGTCGCCGTCCTCGACGCACTCGGCGTGGAGCGGGCCCACGTGATGGGGTGCTCGATGGGCGGGATGATCGTCCAGCGGCTGGCCATCGACCACCCGGGCCGGCTGCTGTCCATGACGTCGGTGATGTCGCGTACGGGCGAGCCCGGCTACGGCGACAGCTCGCCTGAGGCCCTCGCCATCCTGATGGCCAAGCCCGCGAAGTCCCGCGACGAGTACATCGAGCGTCAGGTTGCGGCGCTCCATGTTTACGGGTCGAAGCCGGAATGGCTCGACGACGAGTTCATCGCGGCCCGAGCGGCGGCGGCGTACGACCGCTGCTTCTGTCCCGCCGGCATCGGCCGGCAGATGATGGCGATCGGCAGGGACGGTTCGCGTGCCGAGGCGCTGCGCAAGGTCGACGTGCCGGCGTTGGTGATCCACGGCAGCCGGGACACGCTCATCGACCCCAGCGGTGGCCGTCAGACCGCCGACCTCATCCCCGGCGCCCGCTACGTCGAAATCGAGGGCATGGGTCACGACTACCCGGTCGCCGTCTGGCCCCAGTGGGTCGCCATCTGGGCCGACTTCGCCAAGGCCGCCGTCCCCGCCTGACGCCCCACGCGCGTCAGGGCGTGCCGAACAGCTCCTCGAAGGCGCGCACGTCGCCGTGGTACTCGCGGACGGAGGCAATGCGGCCGTCGCGGACCTGAAACACGTGCACCTGGCGGTCCTGGACCGTGTGGTCGTCGACCGTCATCTCCACGTCGACGAGCGCGGTCACGTACGCCTCGCCGGTCAGGACCTCTCTCACGTCCACGGAGACGTGGCCGCCGGTCCGCTGTGCCACTTCGGCGAGATGGGCGAGCAGGGCGGCGACCCCGACGGTGGTCCCTGACAGCGTGTGGCGGCCGGGCACCGTCCACTCGATGTCAGGGTCGAGCAAGTCGGTGAACGCCCGGATGTCTGCGGCCGCGAGGACGTCGTACATCGCCCGTACGACTTCGGCGTCAGTCACGCTCGATCTCGGGACCGAGGCGTTCGCGCACTGGCGCCGAGGGGGGCACCCAGTTCAAGCTGGGGGTGGTCCGCCCGCCGGGCCCTCCAGCATCTGCATGACGTAGTCGAGGACACCGTCGATCCCGGCGCCGTGCAGGATCATGCCGCCGTCGACGACGAGGACCTGGCCGGTGACGTACCGGGCCAGGTCCGAGCAGAGAAACACGACGACGTCGGCGATGTCCTCGGGGTCGCCGACCCGACCGAGCGGTGTGCGCTCGGTCCAGGTCTGCTCCCAGTCGCCCAGTCCGAGGAGCGGCGTCGTCATCGCCGACCGGATGGCGCCAGGGGCGACGGCGTTCACGCGGATGCCGCGCCCGCCGTACTCCAAAGCGGCGGACTGGGTAAGGGCGACGATGGCGGCCTTGGCCGCCGAGTACGGACCCTCACCGGGTGACGGGCGGATGCCACTGATAGACGCGGTGTTGACGATGCTGCCGCCGCCCCCGGCGAGCATGTGCGGGACAGCCGCACGAATGCCGTGCCACACGCCGTGCAGGTTGACGTCGACGACACGGCGGAACTCCTCGGGCTCGTACTCGTGGAGGCGCGCCATGCTGCCGGTGCCTGCGTTGTTGAAGATGGCGTCGAGCCCGCCCAGCTGGCCGGCTGCCTCGTCGACCGCGGCCCGCACGGCATCGGCGTCGCGGACGTCCACGCCGAACGAGAACCCGCCGACCTCTTCGGCGACGGCCGCGGCCGCATCGCCGTCGAGATCGAAAACCGCGACCCGCGCCCCCTCGGCCGACATCCGCCGGCACGCTCCTCGGCCGATGCCCGAGGCGCCTCCGGTCACCACTGCCCGCTGCCCGTCCAGAAGCCCCATGGGTCCGAGAGCGTAGGGCTGTAAGGAACCTCGGTCGCTGTCGTTCCCCTCGTAGAAGCGACCGACCGGAGGGGGAGCAGGTGCAGATGTCACGGGGGGCGATGCGAGTCAACGTGTCGCTTGGACTGGTGGTCATGAGCCTCGTCGCCGAGCTGCTGTTCGTCCTGCTCGTCGGCTACGGCCTGTTCCGCGTCGCCGAGGTCGTGCGCTAGCGCAGCCGCGCTCGTAGGCTCGGGCCTCGGACATGGCCCGCATCGACATTCCCGAGGGCGACGGCGGCGACGCCGCCCAGGTCTGGCTGCTGCGCCCCGAGATGGCCGGCGCCGCCGGGAAGATGAGCGAGGCTGCCTACCACCGCAGCAAGCTGCCGGCCCGCGAGCGTGAGGCGGCGCGGATGCGCGTCGCCCAGCTCAACGACTGCCCCATATGACTGAACTTCAGGGCTGCGTCGGTGACGCAGCAAGGAGCGTCTGAAGAGCTCTACGCCCACGTGGCCGAGTACCGGTCCTGGCCGGGCTACACCGACCGCGAGCGGCTGGCGATCGAGTTCGCCGAGCGCTTCGTCGCTGACCACACCAGCATGGACGACGAGTTCTTTGGCCGCCTTCGAACGCACTTCGCCGACGACGAGATCGTCGACCTTGGCCTTTGCGTCGCGATTTTCATGGGCCTCGGACGTTTCCTGCGGGTGCTCGGCATCGACGAGGCCTGCCCCTGGGACGGCTGACCTGGCGCTCCGGATGTTCAATCTGGTCGCCGGCGAGGCCGAATCGTTCCCTGACTATCGTGTCAGGGAATATGCCGATCCACTATGAGGCGGACGACCACGTCGCCGTCATCACCATCGACAGGCCCGAGGCGCGCAACGCGCTCGACATGTACCACTTCCGCGACCTCGCCGCGGCGTGGCGTCGCTTCAAGGACGACGACGAGGTGTGGGTCGCCATCGTCACCGGCGTCGACGACGCTTTCATGGCCGGCGCCGATCTGAAGACGTTCATTCCCCAGGTCACCAAGCTCCAGAAAGAGATCCAGGAGGGGGGCGTCAAGGAGATCGACGGTTGCCGTCTCTCCGACAGCGTGTACGCCGTCCTGCGCAACGTCGAGCTCTACAAGCCGATCATCGCCGCCGTCGGCGGTCCGGCTGTTGCCGGCGGGATGGAGATGCTCGGTGGGGTTGACATCCGAATCGCCACCCCGGACGCGACCTTCGGCGTGATGGAGCCGAAGCGGGGGCTGTTCGCCGGCGGCGGCACCACCGTGCGGCTGCCCCGCCAGCTCGCGTTCCCGGCGGCCATGGAGTTCCTGTTGACGGCCGAGCGCTTCCCGGCCGAGCGGGCGCTCGAGCTCGGGCTGCTCAACGAGATCGTGCCCCGCGACCAGCTGATGGACCGGGCTCACGAGTGGGCCCGCCGCATCACGGCCAACGCTCCGCTCGCTGTGCAGGCCACCAAGGAGAGCGTGCTCAAAGGTCTGTCGGTCACGCTCGAGGAGGCCTACAAGATCGAGCAGAAGATCAGCGGCCGCGTGTTCCAGACCGAGGACGCGAAGGAGGGCCCGAAGGCCTTCGCCGAGAAGCGGCCTCCCGTCTGGCAGGGCAAGTAGCGCCGATGGCGATCGATCCCCGCACGCCGTGTCTGATCGGAGCCGCCCAGCGCACGTGGCGACCCGTGAACCCCGATCCGGTCGACGCTCCGGAGCCGCTCGCCATGTGGGAGGAGGTGGCGCGTGCCGCGGCCCGCGACTGGGGCGTCCCGAACCTCACCACCAGCGTCGACAGCGTGCAGATCGTGTACACGCAGACGTGGCCGTACGACGATCCGGTCGGCCGTCTCTGCGAACGTCTCGGCGCCCAGCCGAAGCACCGCTTCTACTCGGGCATCGGCGGCACGACGCCACAGGTTCTCGTCAACCACACCGCCGAGTCGATCCTGCGCGGCGAGTACGACCTGGCCCTGATCACGGGCGCCGAGGCGTTGGACACGGCGCGACGGGCGAAGAAGCAGGGCCGCCGGCTGCCGTGGAGCCACCGCAACCCCGAGAAGGTGCCGTTCCCGTTCGAGGCGCCGTTCCACCCGGCCGAAGTCGCCCACGAGGTCTTCCAGGCGTGGCTCACCTTTCCGGTGTTCGACATCGCCCGCCGGGCCCATCTCTGCCACCTGCCCGAGGGCTACCGGCAACGCCTCGGTGACCTTCTGGCGCCGATGACCCGGATCGCGGCCACCAACCCCTACGCCTGGTTCCCCCGGGAGCGATCGGTCGACGAGCTCATCACGCCGACACCCGAGAACCGGCTCGTCGGCTACCCGTACACGAAGTACATGGTGTCGATCATGGACGTCGACATGGCCGCCGCCCTGTTCGTCGCCAGTCACGAGAAGGCCGACGCGCTCGGCGTGCCCGCCGAGAACCGCGTGTACCTGCACGGGTGGGCCTACGGCAACGACCCCTGGTACATCGCCGAGCGTCCCGAGCTGTGGCGCTCCGAAGCCATGGCCCAGGTCAGCAGGGCGGCGCTGGCCATGGCCGGAGCGAACGTCGACGACGTCGCCCACATCGATCTGTACAGCTGCTTCGCCAGCTCGGTGCTGTTCGGCATCGACGCCCTCGGCCTGAAGGAGGAGGACGCCCACGAGCGCCCGGTCACCGTCACCGGCGGGCTGCCGTTCTCGGGCGGCGCCGGCAGCGACTACATGACCCACTCCATCGCGGCGATGGCGGGTGTGTTGCGTGAGGACCCGGGCTCACGCGGTCTGGTCAGCGGTGTGGGGATGCACATGTCCAAGCACGTCTACGCCGTGTACGGCACCGAGCCGCCGGCGCAGCCGCTGCAACCCGTCGACGGCGACGCCCTGCAGGCGAGCATCGACGCCGCCCAACCCAAGCTGGCCATCACCGACAGCTACGCCGGGCGGGCAACCATCGCCACTTACACCGTGGCCCACGGCCGGGGCGGCGACGCCGAGTGGGGTCTGGCGGTGTGCGACCTCGACGACGGCACGCGCGCCTACGCCAAGCTGCTCGAGCCCGAACACCTCGAACAGGCGGAGACCACGGAGCTGGTCGGCGCCGCCGTCAACCTGGTGCCCGGCGACAACAACGCCAACGTGGTGAAGGAGCTCTCCCTCTAGCGGAGCTGTTCGGGCACGGGGCCGATCGGCGCCGTGGCCACCTTGCCGACGAAGTCTGCGGCCGCGTCGGCGACGGCGTCGAGATCGTGCTTGTCCATGGCCGACGGGAGATCCCCGTCGGTGTGGTACTCGGGGTACCCGGCGACGGGCCAGGCGACCGGGACGCCGGCGTCGCCGAACCACTGGGCGTCGGTACGCCAGCTGCCACCGCCGATCGTGGCTTTGGCGACCTTCGACGTCACCGGCAGCCCGAACACGCCGTGGGCGGCGAACGTCGAGATGAACAGTGACGCGAGCGTGGGTTCTTCGGAGAAGACCATGGCCCGCCAGCTGAAGATCGGGGCGTCGTGACCGGCGACCGAGCGGACCGGATCCTGCACCTCGGACGCCCGAGCCGATGAGGCGTCGAGGTTCATCACCGCCTTCAGCTCAGACATCTGCACACCGTCGACGCCGCCGGGAGACGACAGCTCGGCCGCGAATCGCTTCGAGCCCAGCAGCCCGTACTCCTCACCGTCGAACAGGGCGACGAGGACGCCAACACCGGGATGCGACGCCTCCAGCTCGTCGGCGGCCCGGAGCACCCCTGCCGCGCCGCCGCCGTTGTCGGCCGCCGCTTGGAACCAGCCGTCCATGTGGCCCATCAGGGCGACGTACTGCGAGGCGCCGACCGGAGGGCGCAGGATGCCGATCACGTTGTGGGCGACGGCCGGCACGGACGCTCCCATCGCCCGCAAGCGGACCCGCTGGCCGACGATGTCGTCGCCGACGACCGAAACGACCGCGGGGATCGATGTGTGGAGGCGCACCGAGTACACGAGGTTGCGGGTCGTGTCGCCCTGGACGACCGCACCGACGCCGCCCTTGGACACAATCGACGCCACGTCGGCCGGCGCGTTGAACGTGACGTTCTTCCATTCCGGGCTGCCGTCACTGAACGGGACGAAGCCGCAGTCGCCGGGGCCCACGTCGGCCAGCTTCTTCACGGTGCACTCGATGCCGGTGCTCGGCGTCGAGGCGATGTCGAAGGCGCTCTCGGTCTTGAAGGCGTGCCTGTCCGCGAGGCGGACCAGCGACGGTCGATGACCGCGGCCGTAGTCGACCGCCCAACGGTCGAGCCCGCCGACGTCGTCGCGCACCACCTCGTAGTGGTCCTTCGCCAGCTGCCCAGCCGCATAGCCGGCGACCCGGCCCATCGCCGCGGTCCCGAAGCGTCGATACTCCGGAGCAGGGGAGAGGCGGAGGATCTCCGCCAGGTGGTCGGCGGCCGTCGGCGCCCGCATCGGCGCCCGAGCCATCGCCGGCGTCGCCGTCACGCAGAGCGCGATCGCCACCGCCCCCACCAGCACCCGTCGCATGCACAAGATTTCGTGCTCGACCCCACAGATACCTGGATCCGGCAGGAAATCAGCGGTCGGCGTTGAAACAGGATGGAACTTCTCTTGGGAGGGAGCACGACCAATGAGCCGCGCCCGACGACGCACC
>JAFASB010000089.1 GCA_019244985.1 Acidimicrobiia bacterium
CGCTGTCGGCCATTGACGTGCCCACAGGCAAGGGTCGCGACCGGGCGTTCAACACGTGGACCGCCAAAGTCGTGGAGAACGATCAGTTGGCGCCTCTCTGGGCCAATGGCTTCGACGACCCCGCGTCGGACCCGTGCGTGGTGCCCCCGAACGATCAAGCCGGCGTGAGCAAGCTCCTCTGTCCGAGCCGCCACGCGGCGGCGCCCGACCCCCACGCACTCCACGTCGTCTACATCGAGGCCGAGAACAAGACCTTCGACTCCTACTTCGGTGACATTGGTCCCCAGCTCCACAACGCGAACGCCAGCCCGGCGTTCGCGCAGTACGGCGCCGCTGTCACGACCAACCAGCACAACCTCGCCGAGCAGTTCGCCCTCTCCGACAACATGTGGAACGAGGGCGCCGAGTCATCCGTGCTCGGCCACAGCTGGCTGAGCGGTTCGTACACCACACCCGACAACGAGCTCACCTGGGGCCAGTCCTACGACCAGGGCCTCCGCGGCAACCGACCCGGCGGTGAATACGGATCACCCGCAGTCGGGCCCACGACGTCGTTCAGCCTGTCGGGCCCGTCCGACCCGGCCGTCTCCGCCCAAGAAGCCCGGCTCCTCTCGCCGCGCCAGGTGTTGGCCGACCAAGCGCTGGCCGCCGGGCTCAGCGTCCGTGACTACGGAACCGACGTCACGACCGGCGACCTCGTGCAGCAACGGGGCGACCAGTTCCCCGAGAACCTGTGGGGCGAAGCGGGATCGGGCGTGTCGACGGACCTGGCGTGGCCCGACGTCGATCGCGCGCAGGTATTCCTGCACGGCAGTACGACGTCCCACGCCTTCGACGTCCTCGAGGGCGGTCCGTCACCGACGTTCGGCAAGAAGATCGGCTGGGATCCGGGGTCGCCCGAGTGGTCGAAATGGACGGTCGACGGGTGGAGCGGCGCCTACGACGCATGCACCGACGCCGGCGGCACCGACGCGTCGTGCCAGGCCTCCATGCCGAATTTCACCTACATGGAACTGCCCGAGAACCACACCTACGACGTCTCCAATGTCCTGAACCCGCTCGACCCGACGCCGCAGTCGATGATCGCCGACAACGACTACGCAATCGGCCAGATCATCGAGGGTCTGTCGAAGAGCCCGTTCTGGAAGAACACCGTCGTGTTCCTGACCGAGGACGACAACCAGTTCACCGGCGACCACGTCGACATCCACCGCACGTTCCTGCTGACGATGGGCGGCATGGCTCGTCAGCTCGGCCTGCGGGGGAAAGTCGCGAAGGAGACCGGGTCTTTCCCGTCGATCAACAAGACCAGCGAGCTCCTGCTCGGCCTTGCGCCCCTCACGTTCTTCGACTGGCGGGCGGCTCCGCTGCACGACGTGCTCGCCAACAGAACCGGCGCGAACTCGGCGATCTACACGCCGGTCTGTCCGCCGACCCCATTCCTCGCAGGTGACCCGTCGGCGCCCGTCGGCCCGTGCGCGCCGGCGCCGCCCGCTGGAGTGCCTTCGCCGCCTTGATAACTACTCGGCCGCGTCCGCCAGGGCTTCGCTCAGGGTGGGGTGGACCAGCAGGGAGTCGACGATGTCGCCGACCTTCAGGCCGGCGGTGACCGCGAGCGCGATCACCGAGATGAGCTCCGCCGCGTGGCGGCCGACGATCGAACCGCCCAGCACGACGCCTGTCGCCGGATCGGAGAGGATCTTCACGAAGCCCCGCGGGTCGCTGTTGATCAGCGCCTTGGCACTGGCCGCGAACGGCACCTTGGTGACGCGTATCTTGCGGCCCATGGCGAAGGCGTCGGCCTCGGCCAGTCCGACGTCGGCGATCTCGGGCTCCGTGAAGATGGCCGACGCCGCCTTGTCGTAGTCGAGGTGGCGGTGGTTGCGGGTGTGCAACCCCATCACGTGCTCGGCGATCTTGCGGCCTTGCATGGCGCCGACCGAGGACAGCGGCAGTTTTCCACTCAGGTCGCCGGCCGCGTAGATGTGCGCCACGTTGGACTGGCAGTGGTGGTTGATGGGCACGTGGCCGCTCGAGCTCATCTCGACACCTGCGGACTCGAGCCCCAGGCCCTCTGAGTTGGGGACGGCGCCGATGGCGAGGAGGGCGTGGCTGCCCGACGCGCACCGGCCGTCGTCACAATCGACGACGACGCCATCGTCGTCATTTTGGATACCCGTTGCGCGGGCGCCCTTGAACAACACGACCCCCCGGCGCAGAAAGTCGTCCTCCAAAGCCGCCGCGACCTCGGGGTCCTTGGTCGGGAGGACCTGCTGGCGGCTGACGATCAGCGTCACCTTGGACCCAAACGACGAGAACATGTGCACGAACTCCACGCCCGTGACACCCGAGCCCACCACGACGAGATGTTCGGGGATCACGGGCGGCGGATAGGCCTGGCGAGTCGTGAGCACGCGCTCGCCGTCGGGCTCACACCAGTCGGGGATGCGCGGGCGGCTGCCGGTGGAAAGGAGGATGGCGTCGGCCTCGAGCTCGTCGATACCGTCCGCAGTTTCCACGACGACTTCGTGCGGGCCCTTCAGCCGCCCGACGCCGTTGAGCATGCGGACGCCCTGACTGTCGAGCAGCTCGACAATGCCCTTGTGCAGGTGGCCCTCGATGTCGGCGAGCCGGGCCTTGAGCGCTTTGGTGTCCAGCTGGGGCGGCGTCTCGTCCTGGAGCCCGAAGAGCTCGGACCGACGGGCGAACGACATGGCGCCGCCGGTGGCGATCATCGCCTTCGACGGAATGCAGTCCCACAGGTGGGCGGCGCCCCCGATGACGTCGCGCTCGACGACGGTGACCTCCGCGCCCAGGCGCGCCGCATGGGTGGCGGCCGAGTTGCCGGCCGGTCCCCCGCCGATGATGACGAAGCGCACGGCCATCGGTGTTGTTCTGCCCTTATCTCGCCGGCTGATACACGCCGAAGACTTCGCGCATGGCGTCGCTCACCTCGCCGAGCGTCGCCTTCTGCCGCAGGGCCTCCTTCATCGGGTACAGCACGTTCTGGGTGCCGCGGGCCGCGTCCTTGATGTCCTCGAGGGCCTTGTCGACCGCCTGTTGATCGCGGTTCGCTCGGAGTTGCTGGACCCGTTCTGCCTGGCGCTTCTGCAGCTCAGGGTCGATGGGGAAGACCTCGGGCGGCTCGGGCGCGTCCTCGGTGAAGCGATTGACGCCGACGATGATCTTCTCGCCGTCGTCGACGGCCTTGGCCCACGCGAACGCGGCCTGCTCGATCTCGTCCTGCATGTAGCCGGCCTCGATGGCGGCTACGGCGCCGCCCATGCCGTCGACCTTCTCGATGTACCTCCAGGCCTCGGCCTCGATCTGGTCGGTGAGGGTCTCGATGAAGTACGAGCCGGCGAGCGGGTCGACGGTGTCGGTCGTCCCTGATTCATAGGCGAGGACCTGCTGGGTGCGGAGGGCGAGCTTGGCCGCCTTCTCGGTCGGCAGACCGAGAGCCTCGTCGAAGGAATTGGTGTGCAGGCTCTGGGTGCCGCCGAGGACCGCAGCCAGGGCCTGGACGGTGGTGCGCACGACGTTCACCTCGGGCTGCTGGGCGGTGAGCATCGAGCCCGCTGTCTGGGTGTGGAAGCGGAGGAGCTTGGACTTCTCGTCTTTCGCCTTGAAGCGCTCGGTCATGATCCGGAACCACATCCGCCGGCTCGCCCGGAACTTGGCCACCTCTTCGAAGAAGTTGTTGTGGCCGTTCCAGAAGAAGCTGAGTCGGGGTGCGAACTCGTCGACGTCGAGACCGGCGTCGACCGCGGCCTGGACGTAGGCGATGCCGTTGGCGAGGGTGAAGGCGATCTCCTGCACTGCGGTGCTGCCCGCTTCGCGGATGTGGTAGCCGGAGATGGAGATGGTGTTCCACTGCGGCAGGTGCTCTTTGCAGTAGGCAAACACGTCGGTGATGATCCGCATCGAGGCGCGCGGCGGATAGATGTAGGTGCCGCGGGCGACGTACTCCTTGAGCAGGTCGTTCTGGATGGTGCCGCCGAGCTTGGCGGGGTCGACACCCTGGTCCTCGGCCACCAGTTGGTAGAGCAGCAGGAGGATCGACGCGGTGGCGTTGATCGTCATCGATGTCGTCACCTGGTCGAGGGGGATGCCGTCGAGCAGGCGGTGCATGTCGTCGATCGAGTCAATGGCCACGCCGACCTTGCCGACCTCGCCCTCGGCCCGGGGGGCGTCGGAGTCGTAGCCCATCTGCGTCGGCAGGTCGAAGGCGCAGCTCAGTCCTGTCTGGCCGGCCTCGAGGAGGAACTTGAACCGCTGGTTGGTCTCCTCGGCGCTCCCGAACCCGGCGTACTGCCGCATCGTCCACGGCCGCCCCCGGTACATCTTCGGGTACACGCCCCGGGTGTACGGCGGCTTTCCCGGCAGCCCGAGCTGGGTGTCGGGTTCGAACCCGTCAAGGTTCTCCGCGGTGTAAACGGTCTGGATCTCGATCCCTGAATCGGTTTCCCGACGATCTGCTTCTGCCATCCCCTCCATTCTGGCGGTCGTAGCAGGCGTATAACCATGTCCGGGACCGCCAGAACGCTCAGGCAGCGACGGCCAGCGCGCCGCGCATCACCGAAAGCACCCATTCGGGCCGCATCACGAGGTCCAACCACGTGGAACTGCAGGACCGCGAATCCCGCGGCCGTCAACCCGTTGATGCGCTGACGATCCTTGGCTCGATCGAGCTCGCTGACGTGCCCGACGCGCCCATCAAGCTCGACAACGATGCGCGGCCGGAAGTAGCAGTCCACGCGGCCGATCCAGCCTTCGTCGCCGAGGTCGACCTGGCGCTCGGGTTGCGCCAAACCGTTGTCGCGCAGGAGGTCGCGGAAGCGGGCCTCGAGCTCGCTCGCCGGGGCGACATAGCCAGGCATTCGCTCGGCCAAGATCGCCCGCATCGCTCGCGTACCTGGTCGGCCGCGACCGGCAAGCTCGCCCCACATCCTCCAGAGCCGCTCCGGCGTCGTGAGCCGCGCCGTCAATGCGTTGTCCGTGGCACGTTCCGCCCGCTTGTAGGACTCACATCCGGCCAGCACAAACAACACACGCTCGATGCATGGCACGGGCATGCCCTCGACCCGGCGAATGTGACGCGGCGGCAACGAGCGCGTTTCGTGCAGCTTGCCGGCGGTGAGACGGTG
>JAFASB010000142.1 GCA_019244985.1 Acidimicrobiia bacterium
CTGCTGACGCCTCGGCAAGAGCGACGCTCGCTACCCTTTAAGCTGATGGTCAAACGAATCCTGAGCGGCTTTCGTAAGGCGGCGCGCGTGACTTGCGATAGCTTTGCAACGCGTGATGAGTTGCTCGCTTACGGATTAATCGAGCCGGAGCGTCTGGTGGTTGTTCATAACGGTGTGCACGAAGCTTTCTCGCCTGAGGCTGACACGGAGTCTGACAGGGAAGCGGCGCGGTTGATTGGAAGCCTGGGCGGCGTTGAGAGTGTGGAAGTCTTGCACGTTGGCAGCACCGTCGGGCGCAAGCGGATTGACGTGTTGCTCAATGTCTTCGCAACTTTGCGCGAACGGTTTCCAGGGATAAAACTCCTGCGCGTCGGCGGCGAGTTCACCGTTGAGCAGGCGGCCCTGGCGGCGCGTCTCAATCTGGGCGGCTCAATCGTTTCGTTGCCGACACTTGAAAGAAAGGTGCTCGCGGCCGTCTATCGTCGCGCGGCTTTGGTCCTTCAACCTTCGGAGCGCGAGGGGTTCGGGTTGCCGGTGGTCGAGGCCATGGCGTGCGGGACGCCTGTGGTCGCCTTCGCCAACACCGCGATCCCCGAGGTCGTCGGCGACGGCGGCGAACTGGTGCCCGACGGTGACGTCGCGGCCATGGTCCGCACGGTCACCGCCGTGCTCGCCGACGACGAGATGCGACGCTCACTCGTCGAGCGCGGTCTGGCCCGCGCCGGTCGTTTCAGCTGGCGGCGCAGCGCCGAGGCACACGCCGACGTGTACCGAATCGCTCAGAGCACGACCGTGCGGTAGCGCGCCGAGGCAGCCGCGAGCACGGCCATCTCGGCCAGGTCGGAGAGCAGCAGCATCGGAACGGTGACCGGGCGGTTCCGGGCCAGCCCGGTCGGATACGTGTGTGTGCGGTAGCGAAGGTACGGGGCACACATGACCACCCCGGCGAGTGCGCGCATGGGCCTCCGTCGTGCCGACGCAACCGTCGCCAGCCCGGCGGCGGCCCACAGCGCCGACGGATGGGACGGTCGCCAGAAGATCCCGTAGCGGCACAGCCGTCGCATCTCCGGATTGCGCTTGATCGCTCGCACCACGCCCTCGCGCCGGCGCAGGTCGAGCAGGTGCTCGACATAGGAGTGCCGGTGCACGTCGTGGTGCACCACGGCTTGTTTGTCGAACGAGACGCGTGCGCCCGCCGCCTTCGCCCGCCAGGCCAGATCGGTGTCCTCGCCGAACGGGTAGCGGAAGCGTTCGTCGAAGCCGCCGAGCTCTTCGAGCACGCGCCGGCGGTAGGCGATGTTGCACGTTTCGTAGAAGCCCCACTCCTCTTCGTTGAGGACGGTGTGGCTGAAGACGTTGCGGTGGGCGAGCTGGTCGGGGTCGGGGACGGTGCGCCCCTGCGCCACGTCGGCGTGTTCGAGGGCGCGGCCGAGCGCCGACAGCCAGCCCGGTTGCGGCGCGCAGTCGTCGTCGGTGAAGGCAATGATCGGAGCCGTCGCTCGTTGCCAACCGGCATTTCGGGCCGTGGCCGGGCCGCGGTTCTCGTCGAGACGGATTCCCACGACGGGCACCGTCGACGCGGCGCGCAGGCGCTCCACTTCGTCGATCGTGCCGTCGGTCGACGCATCGTCGACGATCACCACCTCGAACGGCGGCGCGTCCTCCTGCTGCTCGAGGGCGCGCACGAGGCGGCCGAGCAGCGCTCTCCGTTGATACGTCGGCACGACGACGGAAACAGCGGGGACTGTGGACATCGCCGCCATTGTGACAAGGGTTCCGCCCTTAGATTCGTGACATCAAGGCCGTGGTCGTCACCAACATGTACCCGCCTCACCATTACGGCGGGTACGAGCTCTCCTGTCAGGACGTCGTGGAGCGGTGGCGCCGCCGCGGCCACGACGTCGCCGTGCTCACGACGGACATGCGGGTACCGGGAGTCACGGATCCGCCGAACGAGCGCGCGACGGGTGTCTGGCGCGACCTTCGCTTCTACTACGCCAACGGCGACCTCCATGTCCCGCCGGTGTGGCAACGCCCCGGCCTCGAACGCCACAACCAGCGGACGTTGGCGGCGGCACTCGGCCGGTTCCAACCCGACGTCGTGTCCCTCTGGCACATGGGAGCCATGTCCTTCTCGCTCGTCACGTCCCTCGCCGAGCGACGCGTGTCGTTGGTGTGCGTCGTCTGCGACGACTGGCTCAGCTACGGCCCCGAGGTCGACGGGTGGATGCGGCTCTTCGACGGTCGGCGTGCCGCCTTCCGGCCTGCGGCGCGCCTCGCCGAACGTGTCACCGGTATCCCGACGCACCTCCCGGACCTTGCCGCCGCCGCGACCTTCTGCTTCGTGAGCGACAGCACGCGCCGGCGGGCCGAGGAGCACGCCCGCTGGCCGGTCGGCGGGGCACCGGTGATCCCCAGCGGCGTGGCTCCCGAAGACTTCCCGCGCCCCGACGAAGCGCCGGGGGCGCGACCGTGGCAGTGGCGCTTGTTGTTCGTCGGCCGCCTGGACCCGCGCAAGGGCATCGACACCGCTGTCGAGGCTCTGGCCAACCTCCCCGCCGAGACGACACTCGAGGTGGTGGGCAAGGGCGATGACGCGTACCGGCTCCGCCTGGAAGGAATCGCCGCCGACGCCGGCGCCGCCGGGCGGGTGCGGTTCTCGTCAGCCCGGCGCTCCGAGCTGGGGGCGCGTTACCGCGCCGCCAACGTGCTCGTCTTCCCGGTGCGGTGGGACGAGCCGTTCGGGCTGGCGCCGCTCGAGGCCATGGCGTCGGGGACCCCGGTAATCGCGACGGGAACGGGGGGCTCCGGTGAGTTTCTGGCCGACGGCGTGAACTCGCTGCTGTTTGCGCCCGGGAGAGCCGACGAGCTGGCGACCGCCGTCCGGCGACTGGCGGATGACGCTGAGCTGCGAGCGGCACTCGTCCGCGGCGGCTACGACACCGCGGCCCACCTCACCGTCGACCGCCAGGCCGCCGACCTGGAAGCGCTCCACCTCGCTGCCGTGGCGCGCACAACCGAACGTCAGTCGCCCGCGTAGATCCGTTCGAAGGCGGGCGCCAGGCCGGTGTCCCAGTCGTACGGCAGCGTCGAGGCCCGGCAGCGTTCGACGGTCGCCGGGTCGCGCGCCAGCTCGATGGCGTCGAGGCAGGCTTCGGCGACCGACGCCGCGCTGTCCGGTGCGCACACTGCACCCGTGCCCTCGCCGACGAGTTCGTGGGGCGCGGCGTGGGTGCTGGCGACGATCGGCGTGCCGCACGCCAGCGACTCGAGCAGCGCCATGCCGAAGCTGTCGTTGGTGGACGGCAGGGCGGTTGCCCAGGCCCGCCCGTACCGCTCCGCCTGCCCGTCCTCCTCGCCAAGCGATAGCACCTCGGTGCGGGCCCGAGCCTCGGCGCTCGCTTCGTCGAGCCACTGCTGGGCGTTGCCCTGCCCGCTGAGCCAGAGGCGGACGTCGGGCTCACGCTTGGCCACGAGCGGCAACGCTTCCAGCAGCAGGGAGACGCCCTTACGACGCTCGCCGATCGCGCCCGAGAAGAGCAGTGTCGGCGCCGGCTCGCGCTCGGCTGCCGGCTTGAACTCATCGTGGTTCACCCCCCCCGGCGTGAACACGCCGGTTCGGCCGTAGTCGCGCTCGAGCATGTCGAGGGCGTACTGCGACATGCACCCGTAGGCGTTGATATCGCGGACGATCCGGTCGTGGGCGCGTGCCCACGGCTGCGCCGAGATCCACTTGCGATCGGGGAGACCGAGGTTCGTGTACACCGTGCGGCGGCTGCGCCGGACGCGGGAAGCGAGGATCGACGAGCGAGCGTCCCGTGGACCGAGGGAGTGCACGGCGTCGAACTGCCCTGCGACGAGGTGTGGAAACAGGCGGCGCGCGAAGTCGGTCTCGTGTCGGGCGTCGTCACGATGGCGGCGCCGGATGCGCACGACCTTGTAGAGGCGGTTCTCGGTGAGCGGCGTCCATGTCGAGGTCAGGACGGTCACGTCGTGGCCGCGCTGGGCGAAGGCGCGCGCCATCTCGGGGATCATCCGCTCCGCGCCGCGGCGCACTTCGGGCCAGGAATAGGCGTGGGTGAGCGCGATGCGCACGTCCCCAGCATGACGCGGGCCGCGCGATCATGACCCCTTGTTCAAGAAGAGCCGCAGGCTCGAGGAACCCCCTCCCGGGGCCGGTGTCGACGACCTGAGCGAGCCCGAGGCCCGCATCGTCGCCGCCGTGCAGCCGTACACGATGACCTCGCCGGCGCGGGTCACAGCCCTCGTTCGCGCCGTCGACTACGTCGAGCGGCGCGGCCTTCAGGGGGCATTCGTCGAGTGCGGCGTGTGGCGGGGTGGGTCGGTGCTCGCCATGCTCCTCAAGCTCCTCGAACTCGGGGTCACCTCGCGCCACGTCTACGCCTTCGACAGCTTCGAGGGCATGCCCGAACCGACGCCTGCCGATGTCAGCCGCTATTCGGGCGCGGCTCTCGACGAGTGGAACGCGGCGCGTGACGCGCGCCGGCGGCCGTGGGGGGACGTGTTCGATCCGGCGTCGTTCAGCGCCGACGCGGTGCGTGACGTTCTCCGCGGGAGCGGCTATCCGGCAGAGGCGGTACACGTCGAGGCTGGGCTGGTCGAGGACACGATCCCGGCCTCCGCGCCTGACGAACTGGCCATCCTCCGGCTCGACACGGACTGGTACGAGTCGACGCGCCACGAGCTGGTGCACCTGTACCCCCGCCTCGTCACAGGAGGCGTGCTGATCATCGACGACTATGGCCACTGGGAGGGGTGCCAGCGGGCGGTCGACGAGTACTTCTCGGGTGACGCGCCGCCGATCCTGCTCACCCCCGTCGACTACACCGGCCGGATCGGCGTAAAGGCCTGACGTGCGTTTCCTGACCGACCGAAGTGACGCCCATGCCGGCCCACGCGCCGCGCAGTTTCGCTACGCCAATGATCAGCTGCGGGTGGCCGTTCGGGAACTGTTGGACGGTGCCGGCGTTCGCCCCGGTGCGCGCGTGCTCGACTACGGCTGCGCCGAATCGCCATACAGAAATGAGCTTCCCGTGGGTGTCGACTACGTGGGTGCCGACCTGCCAGGGAACCCGATGGCGACGGTCGAGCTCGACGCCGCGGGCCGCGTTCCGCAGGCCGATGCGTCGTTCGACGTGGTGCTGTCGACCCAGGTGCTCGAGCACGTCGAGGATCCCGCCGGGTACGTCCACGAATGCAGCCGTCTGTTGGTGGCTCGAGGATCGCTCGTGCTGTCGACCCACGGCGTCATGTACTACCACCGCGATCCCGAGGACTACTGGCGCTGGACGGCGAAGGGGTTGGGCAAGGTCGTGTCCGATGCCGGGCTCGAGGTGGTCGCCATGAAGGGCGTGCTCGCACTGGGCGCGGCCGCCCTGCAGATCTTTCAGGACGGGACCATCTGGAAGCTGCCGCGCCCGCTGCGGCGGCCGTACGCGGCAGGCATGCAGCGGGTCATCGCCTTCACCGACCGGCGTTACGAGGAGTCCTCGCGGCTCGAGAACTGCCTGACGATCGCACTGCGGGCCACCAAGCCGTAGCGGGAACGCCGCGTAGCCTCCGCCCATGCCGGGACTCGACGAGAACGCGGACGTCTGGGCGCGTCAGTGGGACTGGTCGGACGAGGGCGAGCAGTGGTCGGCGTGGTGGGGAGGCACCGATGCGATGTGGTTCGGCGCTGTGCTGCCGCGGATCCACGCCTTCGTGCCCGCCGCCCGCGTGCTCGAGATCGGACCCGGCTACGGGCGCTGGACCTCGCGTTTGCGGCCGCTCTCGGGGCACCTCGTGCTCGTCGACATGACAGCACGCTGCATCGAGCACTGCAGAGAGCGATTCGGCGACAGCGCCGGGATCGAGTACCACGTCAACGACGGGCGTTCGTTGGCGATGGTCGACGACGAGTCGATCGACTTCGTGTTCAGCATGGATTCGCTCGTGCACGTGGAGTCCGACGTGCTCCACCGCTATCTCGACCAGTTGGCGAGGAAACTGACACCCGACGGCATCGCCTTTCTCCATCACTCGAACCTGGGCGCCTACCGCACCCTCACCGCCCTCGCCCGCCGTGTCCCGCCTCGGCTCCTGCGACCGCTCGTCCGGCGGGGTCTGGCTGTCGACCTCTTTGCCTGGCGCGCCGAGTCCGTCACCGCGCAGGGCGTCGCGAACCAGTGCGCGCGAGCGGGTCTGGCCTGCGTCAGCCAGGAGACCATCAGCTGGGAGTTCGGGCGCTTCCAGATCGACGCCCTGTCGGTCGTGACGCGACCTGGATCGCGGTGGCACCGACCGACCCGGCTCGCCGCCAACCCCGGGTTCGGCGCCGAGGCTCGTCGCGTGGCGGCCCTGTATGCCGCGGCCGGCTCCACGAACCCGGGTCGGGCCGGATGACTGGAGTGCGTGAGCGCGTGCGCCGCCGCTGGTACACGAGCACCCTGTGGCGCTGGTGGAACGAGCGGTGGGTCCGGCGGATGGCGCTCAAGGGCATGATCTGGCGGACGGGCAACTTCGCAGGAACGACGTGGCTCGGACGGCCCGTATGGCAGAACCCGCTCGACGCGTGGGCGTTGCAGGAGGCGATCGTCCACGACGGCGTCGATCTCGTCATCGAGTGCGGAACCAACCGCGGCGGCTCCGCGTACTACATGGCCTCGGTGTTCGACCTCATCGGTCGCGGCCGCGTCATCACGATCGACGTGGAGTCACTCGCCGACTTCCAGCACGACCGCATCGAGTTCCTGAAAGGGTCGTCGGTGGACCCGGAGCTGATCGCCGCCGTGCGGGCGCGCGTCGACGAACTGGCGCCGTCGCGGACGATGGTCCTTCTCGACAGCGACCACGCAGGACCGCACGTCCTGCGGGAGCTCGAGCTCTACAGCGAGTTCGTTCCGATCGGGGGCTACGTCGTGGTGCAGGACGGCTGCATCGACGAGCTTGCGATTATGCGCGACGACCGCCCCGGTCCTCTGTGGGCGCTGCGACAGTTCATCGCGAACGACCCGAACTTCGAGATCGACGAAGCCCGGTCGGGCAGGTATCTCCTGAGCCACAGCCCGAGCGGCTGGCTCCGCCGTCGCTCGTAGTGACGCCCGCCGGCGACCCGCACGTCGTTCTCGTCACCGACCGCGCCTTCCTGCCGTGGTGCGCGACGGCCATCCTCTCCTGTGTCGAGACGGCCACTACGCCCGTCACCGTCCACGTCGTGCACGCCGACGACGTGACTGCGGCCGACAGGGACCTGCTGAGGCAGGTCGTCGAGCCAGCCGGCGGCGCCGTGCGCTTCCACGTGCTCGACGCCGGTGACCTTGAGCAGCTTCCGACGAAGGGGGCGGCTCTCGGCGGACGTATGAGTTGGGGCCGGATCGTTCTCGCCGACGTGCTCGCCGAGCTCGACCGCGTCGTCTACATCGATGCCGACACGCTCGTCTTCGACTCGGTGCACCGCGTGTGGGAGTTCCCGATGGAGGGCGCTCCGGTGGCAGCGGTCGTCAACGTCACCGAAGCGGCACGGCGCGACCACCTCCGCAGCCTCGGCTTCGACGATCCTCGTGAGTACTTCAACGCCGGAGTGCTGTTGCTGGACCTCGCCATGTGGCGAGCGGAGGGGGCGGGCGACGCGCTCGCCGATGTTGCCCGCGCGAATCCGTCGTTGTCGTGGTTCGACCAGGACGCACTCAACATCGTGTTCGCGCAGCGCTGGCGACCCCTGGACCCTCGGTGGAACGTGATGTTCAGCTTCTGGTTGTGGGCTGACGTCGCCGGCGAGCTCCTCGGCGCCGATGCCGTTGCGTCGGCGACAGGCGACCCGGGCATCGTGCACTTCGAGGGGCCGCCCGTGTGCAAGCCGTGGCACTACCTGTGTCCGCATCCGCTGCGAGACACGCACCGCGCCGCGCTGGCGCGCACGCCTTGGGCGAGGACACCGCTCGACGATCGGACGTTCGGCACGCGCCTGATCGCCCGACTTCCGACTCCGTGGCGTTTGCCCGCGTATTCGCGGCTGCTGGCCTACCGCGAGCGGCTCGCGCAGAGATCGCGCCCGGCCTCATACCGGTAGGGTCGCCCCGTGGCGTCTTCGGCCGCGCCCGTCCTTGTTCTCGAGAACGAACCGGAGCGCTTGCGTGACTGGGCGGGTGCGATGTGGCACTTCCGGCACCTGCTGGCCATGCTCAGTCGGGCCCAGTTCCACGTCCGTTACAAGCGGGCGTCGTTTGGCGTCGCGTGGGCCGTGGGGCTGCCCCTCATCCAGGCCGCGGTCCTCACGATCGTCTTCGAAAAGCTGGTACGGGTCAGTGGCGGCCTCCACTTCGGCGCCTACGTCCTCAGTGGTGTGCTCGCCTGGAGCTACTTCTCCCAGACCGTCGCGCCGGGATCGACCGCCATCGTCGAGGGTTCATCGCTGACCGACAAGGTGTGGTTCCCGCGCGCCATCCTCCCCGCCACGACGGTGTTCGCCAACCTGCCCGGCCTGGCGGTGTCCATGGCGTTCCTCGTCGTCGCCCTCCCCGTCCTCGGCGTCCCGCTGGGCATCCGAGTCCTCCTGCTGCCGCTGGCGTGCGCGCTGTTGATCGCCTTCACCCTCGCCCTCGTCGAGGTGCTCGCGGCGTTGCACGTGTACTTCCGCGACGTCCGGTTTCTCGTACAGGCCGCTCTCGTGGTGTGGTTCTACGTGACGCCGATCGCTTATCCGAAGGCGTTGCTCAAGGGGTTGGCGACGTGGATCGACGTCAACCCGCTCACGGGCATCGTGGCCCTGTTCCACCTTGCGACCGTCGGGAACGAGGCCAATTGGCAGCGCCCGCTTCTGTTCGCCCTCGCCTGGACGGCGGTGCTGGTCATAGCGGCCGTCGAAGCGCACCGCCGGCGCGACCGCCTGTTCGTCGATCTCTTGTGATCGAGCGCCGATGAACGATGTGGTGCTCAGCCTGGAGGGTGTGAGCAAGCGATACGTCAAGCTCGACGAAAAGGCCATGCTGCTGCGCTCGCTGCTGCCGTTCGCCCGTCCGGCGCGGTCCGAGCTGTGGGCGCTGCGCGATGTCGACCTCGTGGTGCGGCAAGGCGAGACGGTGGGGCTCATCGGCCGGAACGGGGCCGGGAAGACGACGCTCCTGCGTCTCCTCGCGGGGGTGACCCGGCCGTCGGCCGGACGCGTCACCGTCGCCGGCCGCATCGCTCCGCTCATCAGCGTCGGCGTGGGCTTCCATCCGGAGATGTCGGGCCGGGAGAACGTCTACGTCAACGGCATGCTGCTCGGTCTCAGCAGCAAGCAGATCAGCGAGCGACTCGACGACATCGTGAGCTTCGCCGAGCTCGAGCGCTTCATCGACACGCCGGTCAAGTTCTATTCGTCGGGGATGTACATGCGCCTCGGGTTCTCGGTCGCGATCTCCGCGGATCCTGACGTGCTCCTCGTCGACGAGGTGCTTGCGGTCGGCGACCTTGCGTTCCAGCTGCGCTGCTTCGACCGCATGCGTCAGATCCAGGAGCGGGGCGCCACCATCCTGCTCGTGAGCCACTCGATGCAGGCCATCCGAAACCTCTGCCCGCGCGCCGTCGTACTCCGCGAGGGGCGCGTCGAATACGACGGCGAGGTGTCCGACGCGATCGGGCGCCATCACGAGCTGATGAGCGCCGACGTAGCCGCGGGGGCGGTCCGCACCGCAGTCGACGTCGAGCACGCGGTCGTCACCGGTGGCGCCCGCATCGTCGACCGCCGGCTGCTGAGCGGAGGCCACGTCGTGCACCACGCAACCGTCGACGAGACGCTCACGTTCGAGGCAAGGGTGACGTTCGACCGGTCGGTCGACAGCCCGCAACTCTTCTTCTCGGTGCTCCGGGACGACGGCCGCCTCGCCTATTCGCTGTTCACCGAGCCTGAGCAGCGCTACCAGTCCTACGCCGCCGGCGATGTTGCCGATGTCAGGGTGCGCTTCAACTGCCGCCTCGGGGGTGGCACCTACAAGCTGGTGCTCCAGGTCCTCACGAGCGACGGACGCCAGATGCTCGAGCCCGACGACGCCGGCCTCCTGTTCTTCGTGGCCCCGGCGCCCGGCTCCGCCGGCCTCACCCACCTGGGAGCCGAGATCACCGTCGACGGTCAGGCCGTCAGCGACTACGGCGAGTTCACCCTCGGCCGACGCCAAGCCCCTTGACGAGAGACCCGCGTCAGAGGACCAGTGTGCGGCTGCGGGCGCTGCCGACCAGTAGGGCCCCGGCGGCGACGGTATCGAGTGCGAAGCGCAGGGCGAAACCGGCAGCGACGGTGGCCGGCGCCGGTGCGACCGGAACGCTGCGGCTGCGGCGCGCCTGCAGAAATCCCCAGACCGCGAGGGATGCCGCGGCGGCGCGACCGCGTCCCGTGCCGGCCGCAACGGCGGCCGTGTACAGCGGCGCCCGGCTCCAGTTGCCGAGCACGTAGCGGTGGCGGAACAACGGCATGTCTCGCAGCTCGGGGACCTCTCGCACGAGTGCGGGGAAGGCCGCCATCTGGACCGTACGGCTGACCATGTCGCTCACGTCGATCGGGAACACGGCGTGCTCGACGACCGCGTCCGGCACATAGGCGGCCCGCCCGGCGCGCCGGACGCGCCACGCCAGGATCGTGTCCTCGCCGAACCCGAGACCGCGGGCGCGCGCCCAAGGGCGGAACCCGAGACGCGCCGCAGCGTCGACGTCGAACCCGCCCGCAGCGTCGTAGGCGCGGCGCCGGTAGAAGACGTTGCACGTCGGATACAGCCCTTCTTCACCCGCCGCCAGGCTGCGCTCGTGGAGGGCGACGGCCCGGGCGGGTCGCGTGACGCCGTTGACGACGTCGGCGCCGCTGTCGAGGGCACCGACGCCCGCGGCCAGCCAACCGGGATGCGGGACACAGTCGCTGTCGGTGAACGCCAGGTACTCAGCGGTCGAGACGGCGACGCCGGTGCAACGGCCGGCGACGGCGCCCGAGCCCGTATTGGCGACGAGCCGCACGTTGCGTCCCGCCGCCGCGTCGGCGGCCACCTCCTCGGGAGCGCCGTCGGTGGACCCGTCGTCGACGACGATGACCTCGAAGTCCCGGTAGGTCTGGGCCGAAAGGGCGTCGAGCAGCTGGCGCAACAGGGCACGGCGGTTGCGCACGGGCACGACGACCGAGACCCGCGCGCCGGTGTCAGCCATCACCCGTGCTGCACCATCACCCGTGCTGCAGTGACCAGTCGTAGGGGATGTCGGGCGTGAAGGGGTCCTTGCGCAGGATCTCGTCGGGGGTGTGGGCCTCTGTGGCGCAGTTGGCCACGAGCGCGGCGCTGTCGCCCATACCTTTGAAGCCGTTCCAGACACCGGGCGGGATCGTCACCAGCTTGTAGTCGAGCTCGCCGACGAAGAGCTCGACCAGCGCGCCGCGCGTCGACGAATCATCGCGGTCGTCGTAGCAGACGAGCTTCACCATCCCGACGGGGACGGCGTAGTTGAGCGTCATGCGCCGGTGCACGTGCCAACCCTTGATCGCCCCGGGGTACACGAGTGAGAAGTAGATCTCGCCGAAGCGTTCGAAGTGCTCGGCGTCGGCACGCAACATGTGCAGCACCGCACCCCGCTCGTCGGCGATTCGCCGCAGCGGCGTGACCACGAGACCGTCGATGTCGCTCATGCCGGGAGCTCCTCGCGGTGGGCGAGGCAGAAGGCGGCGGTTTCCTCGACGGCTGCGGACAGGTCCCCGTCGGCGCGCAGTCCCAGGTCGGCGAGACGCTGCACGGACACGCGGTGGGGCTGCGGGCGTTCGTCGGGGCCTTCGGGCGCGTGCAGCGGCGGGCGGTCGCCGGTGAGCGCCTCGAAGGCGTCCTGCACGAGCTCGGCCAGGTTGCGCACGGTCGTCGGCGTGCCCGACCCAAGGTTGTAGGTACCCGCCGGCACGGCCTCGGGGTCGGCGGCTGCTTCCAGGATTCGGACTGCGTCGGCCATGGGGACGAAGTCCCGCCACTGCCAGCCGTGCGAGCGGAGGCGGAGCGCGCCAGTCAGCGCCGCCTGGCGGCACAGGTCGTTGGCCACGAGCGTCCAGCGCTGCACGTCTGCGCGGCCAGGGGCACCGACGGCATTGGTGAGCCGGAGGACGACGAGATCGAGGTCGTGGGACGCGGCGGCGTGCTCCGAAGCGAGGCGGGCAACGGCATAGGCGCCGCGCGGCGCCGGCATCGTCGACTCGTCGAGCACGGCGCCCTCGACGGGCGGCCCGTAGACGTGGACGGTCGACACGTACACGAAGCGGCGGACGCCGCCCTCGGCCGCGGCCCTTGCCGTCCGCCACGTGGTCGAGACGGTCTCGGCCAGCGCCAGTTCGGGGTTCTCCGCGGCGAGGATCTCGTTCGCCCCTGCCAGGTGGACCACGGCGTCGGCCGACGTGCACGCCTCCTTCAGCCCGGCGGCATCGGTGGTTCGATCGACGACGACCACACGGTGACGTTCGCGCAGGGCTGTCTCGAGCCTCCCGCCCACGTAGCCGCGCGCTCCGGTGACGACGACCGTGCTCATGGCTCGTCGAGGTAGTCGCGGTACCACGCCACCGTCCGCTCGAAGGCTTCGCCGACCGCGAACGTCGGCTCCCATCGGATGAGGCGCTTGGCCTTGTCCGACGAAAGCGACTGATGGGGGATCTCGTCCTTGGCCGAGCCGAGCACCTCGGGCTCGAGGTCGGTGCGTCCCGTCACACGGCCGAGGAGGTCGACCACCTCGAGCACGCTCATCGGGGCCCCGGTGGCGAAGTTGAACGGCTCGCCGGCGAGGGAGGGGTCGTCGGTCATGGCCTCGGCGAGACGGAGGTAGGCCAGCGCCGCGTCCTCGATGTACACGTAGTCCCGCGTGTACGTGCCGTCGGACCTGACGACGGGGCGTTCGCCACGCAGCAGCGACCGGGCGGTACCGGGGACGAGTCGGGCCCAGTTGACGTCACCCGGTCCGTAAAAGTTCCCGCACCGCACGGCCGAGACGGGCAGCTCGAACACGGCGTGGTAGCTCGTGCACAGCAGATCGGCGCACGCCTTCGACATGTCGTAGGGGTGCACCGGCTGGAGCGGCATGTCCTCGGTGTAGGGCAGCTGCGGCTGGGCGCCGTAGGCCTTGTCGCTGCTCGCCACGAGCACCGCAGACACGCGCGGCGAACGGCGACACGCCTCGAGGACGGTCCACGTCCCGCGTACGTTGCTCTCGAACGTCGAGACCGGGTTGCGGTTCGCGACCTCGACCTGGGTCTGGGCGGCCAGATGGAAGACGGTCGCCACCGCGTACTCACCGAGGACACGCTCCAGCAGCTCCTGGTCGCGCACGTCGCCGCGGACCTCGGCGACCCGGCCCCGCCAGCTCGCGGCGACAGGCGTGGGCGGGACGTCGTCGCGCACCAGCACGACGACCTCGGCGCCCAGATCGCGCAGCATCGCCGTGAGATGACTACCGAGGAACCCCGTGGCTCCGGTGACCAGCACCGGTCGGTCGCGCCAGAGGGCGCCGTTCGGGGTCACGCCCACACCTTCCAGGGCGCCTTGCCCGAGTCCCACAGCTCGGTGAGCAGCTCGTGCTCACGCGGCGTGTCCATCGGCTGCCAGAACCCGGTGTGCTCGTACGCAACCAGTTCGCCGTCGGCCGCCAGCCGCGCCATCGGCTCGCGCTCGAGCATGACGTTGGCATCGGCGGGGACGTACCGGTCGATGGCCTCCTTCTCGAACACCATGAACCCGCCGCTGATCGCGCCAGTGCTCGTCTGCGGCTTCTCCTCGAACGAACGCACGCGCCCGTCGGATGACAGGTCCAACTCGCCGAAACGGCCGGGTGGACGGACCGCAGTCACGGTCGCCAGCTTGCCGTGGTCGCGGTGGAAGGCGAGGAGTGCAGCGAGGTCGACGTCGCCGACGCAGTCGCCGTACGTCACCATCACGGGTCCGGCGTCCAGACGCCGCGCCGCTCGGCGCACGCGCGTGCCGGTCAACGAGTCGAGCCCGGTGTCGACACACGTGACGCGCCACCCGAGCTCGTCGTGGTCACCGTGGAAGGCGATCGTCTCCGGACGACCGAGCTCGATGGTGAAGTCCGATGCCATGGCCCGGTAGTGCAGGAAGTACTCGCGGATCACGTCGCCGAGATAGCCGAGGGCGAGCACGAAGTCGTCGTGGCCGGCCGCCGCGTAGAGCTTCATGATGTGCCACAGCACGGGCTGTGAACCGATGGGCAGCATGGCCTTCGGGAGCTCTCGGCCGAGGCCGGCCATGCGAGTGCCCCGCCCGCCGCAGAGGATGACGGTGGGCACGCGTTCGCTCACGGGCGTGCCTCTCTGATCACGCGCGCCCTGTTGACGGCCGCTTCCCGGAGGAAGCCAGCGGTATGGACGACTGACAGAGCGGCACCCATGGCCACATCAGCGTGCCACGGCCCCTCCCTGGCGCGGTCGCCAAGCAGGCGCTCGAGGTGGATGAGGATCCCTTTGGCGCCGCCCAGGGGACGCCGGGCGTTGACCTCGCGGTCGAGCAGCCAGTCGGAGCGGCCCTGGGCGTATGTGCGCTTCACGAAGTACCTCGGACGCACGCGTTCGGGCGGAACCTCGTGGGTGACGGCCGCCTCCGGGACGTAGCGGACGCGCCCGCCGATCGCCCAGAACCGCCGGCACAGGTCGACGTCCTCGTTGAAGAAGATCGGGACCCGCTGGGCGGGGCCGAGCACGGGGTCGAATCCGCCGGTCTCTCGCAGGAGGTCGCTGCGGAATGCGGCGCTGGCGGTCAGCACGAAGTCGCCCTCGGGCAGTTCCTTCTCGACGTCGCCGCGGCTGTACTCCGACAGACAACCGCGCCAGTCGCGGCTCACCCAATGGGGGAGCGTCACCGCCGGGTCGAGGACGACCGGTCCTCCCGCACCCTCGCTGCGGCCCTCGAGAATCGGTTTGGTCAACGCGCCCAACCACGTCGACGACACCGTGACGTCGTCGTCGACGAACGCCACCACGTCACCCTTGGCCGCCTCGATGCCCGTGTTCCTCGCGTAGGCGGCGCCGCGCTTCGCCTCACGCAGGAGCGTGACCGACGCCGGGATCGTCGGCGCCAGCGCTTGGACGACCGGCCCGGCGTCTTCGGACGCGTCGTTGTCGACGACGAGCAACTCCCACTCGACGCCGGGGTCGTCCTGCGAGGCCAACGAGCTCAGCGCTCGCGCCAGCGCGTCCGGCCGGCGGAACGTCGGGAGAACGACTGTGACCGCGGGCCCGCTCATGGAGCGGTCAGCCCTGCCGTCGGGCGGCCAGCTGTTCGAGGGCGACGTCGGGTACGTCGAGGTCGCCGCGGCCGATCCCGATCTGCAGATCCGGCTTGTAGGTGCCGTGGTGGTCGGAGCCGCCCGTGACGACCAGACCGTGGCGTGCCGCCAGGTCGGCGACGCCCTGGCGCTCCTCGGGTGTGTAGCGCCCGTAGATCGCCTCGGCGCCGGCGAGGCCGAGGTCGGCGAGCTCGCCGATGGTCCGGTCGAGGTCGGCGGGCCCGAGCCCAAGGCTCAGCGGGTGGGCGAGGACGGGCACGGCGTTGGAATCGATGGCCAGGCGGATGGCCTGGTCCGGGTAGAGGCGCTCCTTCTCGACGTAGCCGGGCTGGCCCTTGGCGAGGTACCGGTCGAACGCCTCCTGGATGGTGCCGACAACGCCGTTGCGGACGAGGACGGCGGCCACGTGGGGCCTGCCGATGCCCTTGCCCCCCGCCTCGGACTCGACCTCCTCGGGCGTGATCGGGAGCCCGAGCTCGTCGGATAGCCGTCGGAACATGCGGGCGTTGCGGGCGTCCCGCGCCTCCTGCAACCGGATCAGCTCCTCCTCGAGCGCCCCACCGGCCTCGACGAAGTAGATCAGCACGTGCATCGTCCCCTTGGGGACCTCGCAGGAGATCTCGGTTCCCCGGACGAGCTCGACGCCGACTTCCGCCGCCCGCTTGGCGGCGTCCTCCAAGCCGTCCATGCGGTCGTGGTCGGTGAGCGCGACGGCCTTGCAGCCGTTCGCGGCTGCCAGCTCCGGAATGCGCTCGGGCGGGTCGGACCCGTCGGACGCGGTCGAATGGGTGTGCAGGTCGATCATGTCTCTCGTCTCACGAACGCAATGACAGGTAGGCGTCGGCCATCCGGCGCCCCAGGGTCTGTACCGAGGTGGTGTCGTAGTGCAGACCGTCGGCCAGCGTCAGATCGTCGGTGTCGACTGCCTTCACCTTCGGGAGGAGGCGGGCGATGTCGTCCTGGGCGGCGCGAACCGTGAACGAATACTGCTCGCTGAGGCGGACGCGGCCGAGCACGAACGGGAGCGCGTTGTTGCCAAGGTCCCTCCGAACGTGGTCGATCAGCCCTCGGAGGTTGCTGTCGTACACAGCCGAGGTGTCTGTGTTGATCCCGTCGGTCTCGCCCTGCATCCAGAACACGCCGGCCACCTTCGCGCGGTTGCCCCCAACGGGGACCGTGAGGGCGTCGGACACCGCGTTCTGGAGCCGGACGTAGAGCCCGTCGGGCTTCGACGGGTCCCACTCGGTGACCAACGACGAACCGTTGACCGCGACCTTGACGGCAGCGACCTTCGTGCCCAGTTTCGACGCCAGCTCCCGAAGGGCGGTGACGTCAGGGCCGAAGGCGCCCGGTATGTCGCCCGCCGGGATGGCGGTCGTCCACGCCCGCGCTGCGTCGTCCCAGTACTCGACCCGCTTGTCAGGTCGCGCCAGCGCGGGCGGCGCCAAGCTGAACCGCGCGCCTGCTCCCACCATGTTCGACTGCCCGGCGAAGATGAACAGCGGCACCGTGCGGTGACTCCCGCCCCTCGTCGTCGCGATGGCGACAACGACCAGCACGGCGACGGCGGCCAGCCCGATGGCGACGCGCCTGGTCACGGCGCCAACCTACCGGCGACCGGTCGTGTGAATTGGCCCAGACCGGGCGGTTGGCGACGGTCGACCGCATCCAGTACGGAGATACACTTCGAAACGCGTTCGGCGACGCGTCGATGCAGAAGGGCCCCCATCCTTGGAGCTGCACCGCTATCTCTCGATCCTCCGGCGACGGCTGGTCGTCGTCGTGCTGGCCGTGCTGGTCTGCGCGGCCGCGGCCTGGGCGGCGACGCCGAAGAAGGCGCAGTACTCCGCCCAGAGCGTGATCTACATCGGTGCCCAGAAGTACGCGCTGAACCCCGGCGGCGGTGCGGCGCAATACACAATCGATCCGACGCTCGTCGTCAAGAACATCATGTCGACCTACCAGGCGATGCTCCACAGCGAGCCGATCGCCAGCGACGCCATTCAGCTCGCGCACGTACCCCTCTCGTCCGACGAGGTGCTGAGCCGCACCACGGTGGCACCCGACAAGGACACCCAGCTTCTCGACGTGACGGTCAAGGACGACATCCCCGAGCGGGCGCGTCGCCTGGCGGATTCCCTTTCGCAGGCGTTCGTCTCGAAGATCCAGTCATTGGACACGTCGAGCAACGCGCCGGTGCAGGAGGGAACGCTTCCGGGCGTGCCCGCCTACGTGTTCGAGCGGGCCAAGCTCCCTTCCCAGCCGGATTCGAGCGGCCTGGCCCGCAACATGGTGCTCGGCGGCCTGTTCGGACTCATGACCTCGATCGGCATCGTGTTCCTGCTCGAGTACCTCGACCTGACCATCAAGAGCCCGGCCGAGGCCGAGCGACGGCTGCAGCTCCCGGTCCTCGCCGTGATCCCATTCGACCGCGACCACCCCGACGTCGACGCCGTGGCGACGTCCCGAAGCGGGCAAGAGCCCGCCCCGGCGCGCAGCATCGTCTGATGCGAGGTCGACTTTGATCCGTCGCGCCAGCGCGCGCGCCCGCGCTGTTCCCCAGTTCACCCGGGTGCCACCGGGAACCGACGTCCAGACCGAGGCTTACCGGGTCCTGCGTTCGAACCTCCTGACCGCTCTCGCCGACGTGCCCAACCCGGCGGTGATGGTCACCAGCGCGCAGCCCGGTGAGGGCAAGACGTCGGCATCGGTGAACCTCGGCCGGGCGCTGGCGCGCGGCCGCCAGCGCGTCGTGATGCTCGACCTCGACCTGCGCCACCCCGACCTGCACCGCTGGCTCGGCGGCCACAACGAGTTCGGCGTCACCGACGTGCTGCTCGACCGCCGGCCCCTCGACTCGTGCCTGCAGTACTTCGAGTTCCCAGACGCCGGGTCCCGTCCTGCGTCGGGTCTCTACCTGTTGAGCACGGGCCCACGCGTGAGCGAACCCACCGAGCTGCTCGGCAGCCGCCGCCTGGCGCTGCTGATCGACAGCCTCGTGAAGCAGGCCGACATCGTGCTCATCGACACGGCGCCGGTGCTTCCCGTCGCCGACACCCTCGCCGTCGGGCGCATCGTGTCGGGTGCGCTGCTGGTGGTCGAGATGCGCGAGACCCCCGTGGGTGCCGTGCAGCGGGCCAAGGACGCGCTCACCCGCAACCAGACGCGGCTGCTCGGCATCATCATGAACAAGCAGCAGGCGCGCGACGCCGACATCGGCTTCTACGGCTACGGGTACGGCTACGGCGAAGCGGAAGCGACCTACGACGACGGCGACGGCGCCTGAGCGGATGCGCCCGCAGCGGGCGCCCGCACACCGTGCTTCGCCAGATACCGCACCATGCCCCACGCGTGGACGGCGGTCCGCCACGTGAGCCAACGGTGGTCGGTGACCGCCAGGTGATGGTGGATGATCTGGGCGGCAGGGAGATAGATCACGCGCCATCCGTGCTGATGCATGCGTAGGCACCAGTCGATGTCCTCGACATACAGGTAGAAGCGCTCGTCGAGCGTCCCCACGTCGTCGAGGGCTTCGCGCCGGGTCATCAAGCAGGCACCGAGCATCCAGTCGACGTCCCGGGTCTCGCCGTGGTCGACGTCGAGCATGAGGTGACGAGCGTTGAGCGACGACTGGCCCAGCGCTCGCCGGAGCGGGCTGCGCCGGGCGATGGCCGACCCGAGCGTCGGGAACCGCCGGCACGAGGGCTGGACGCTTCCGTCGGGGAAGCGGAGCTGAGGTCCGACAACGCCGACGTCGGGATGCTCGTCGAGGTAGCGAGCCATGGTGGCGATCGAGCCCGGCGACGCCTCGGTGTCGGGGTTGAGAAGCAGCACGTACCCCCCAGAGCTGCGCGCCAGCCCGATGTTGCAGTTCGCCGAGAACCCGCGTCGCCGGTCGTTGACGAGCACCGTCGCGTCCGGGCACGTCTGGCGGGCGACCTCTGCGGACCCGTCCGCCGAGCGGTTATCGACGACGATCACCTCATAGGTGAGGTCACCGACCGCGGCCGGGAGGGAGCTGAGACACGTGCGCAGGAAGGCGGCGTGCTCATGGGAAACGACGATGATCGAGAGGTCGATGGCAGTCACCCTAGGAGCCTCCTGGTAAGAACGAAGCAGTGCCCCGCGCCCTTACACATCGCACCAGGTTCGTCCACTACCACCCATGGCTGCTGTCGCGAAACGACAGCATCGCCCTGGTCGCGTATCACTGGGCGCGTGCAGTCACCGCCGCCGGGTACCGCGTCGAGCTCGTCGGCGACAGCGCGTCGGACCCGCCGCCGTCCGCGGACGACGTCATGGTTTCGGGCGTCCGACACGTCGGCAGGGGCCCGACACTCACCCCGATCGGTCTTGGCCAGCGCCTCGGCGCCGACGACATCCTCGTGCTGCACACCGACTGGCGCTTCGCCAACCTCTTCGCTGCTCGGGTCGCCCGCCGCCTCGGCGTCCCGTATCTCGTGGTCCCCCACGGCGGCTACGAACCCGGTGTCCTACCTCGTGTTCGCGATCCGCTGCGCTACCGGATGCCGGCGGAGCGTCACCTCCTGGACAATGCCCTGGGCGTGCACGTCTTCTTCGAGACCGAGGCCGATCTCGTCCGGCGCTTCGCGCCTCGCGCCCGCTTCGTCGTCGCCCCGACCGGCTTCGAGATCAACTCCGCACCGGAGTGGAAGGGAGGCGGGGGATACGACGCGTGGCTGGGCCGGTACGACATCGGGCACAAGGGACTCGATCTCCTCCTTCAGGCGCTGGCGACCCTGCCGCCGGAGGCGCGGCCGCTGGTGGCGATGCACGGCATCGACTGGCCCAACTCGGCGGCCGAGGTCGCGCAGCAGGCACGGGGCCTCGGCGTCGAAGCGAGCGTCTCCGTCGACCCCCCGATCTTCGGCGAGCAGAAGGACCGCTTCCTGCGTGAGGCCGACGCCTATCTGCATCCGGCGCGCTGGGAGTCCTACGGACTCGCGATCCTCGAGAACGTGGCCCTCGGCGCGCCGTGCCTCGTCTCGTCGGCGACGCATCTCGCGCAGTGGTGGCGCGAGGATCCGCCGTTCGTCGTGTGCGATCCGACCCCGGCGGGCATCGCCGCCGGCCTGCAGCGAGTGCGTGATGCCGCCCCCGACAAGCTCGCCGAGCGCGGCCGCGAGCTGATCACCCGCGATCTGGCCTGGCCGGTTGTCACCGAGCGGTTTCTCGACGGCGTCGACCGCCTGCTCGCCGGCGCGCAGGTGGCCTGACGTGGCGCCCTCCATCGCCCTGTTCGACTACTTCATCTCCGATCCGCACGCGACCACGGGGCGGGCCAAGCCGACGGCCTACGGCGCTATCCACTTCCAGCTGCTCGAGGCGCTCTGCGACGACTACGACTTCACCGTCTTTGCCATCGACTTCGACAACCCGCGGCCAGACCGCATCAACTTCGTCCCCGTCCGCGCTGTCCTGCGGCCGCTGGCGCTGCTCTTCATCACCTACCACCTCGGCGCGCTGTGGGCGTACGCGCGCGAGCGCCTGCGTCGGAGACGTCCGTTCGATGTCGTACAGAGCGTCGAATCGAACTTCCTGCTCCCGACGGTGAGCCACGCCCAGTTCTGTCACAAGGCGTTTCTCCGAAAGGGTTGGCCGGTTGCCCGGCCGTCGGGTGTCAGGCGTCCGCTGCGTCGCATCGACTACCAGCTCCGGCGCGCAGTCGAACCGTTCGTGTACCGCCGGGCCCACCACGTGGCGACCTCGTCCACTGGGCTCCTCGACGACATCGTCGAGGCCTATCCCTGGGTGGCCGACCGCTGCCGAGTGGTCGGCAATCCAATTGATCTGACCACCTTCACGCCGGGCGCCGACTTCGACAGACGCGCCGTTCGCACCGAGCTCGGGGTCGCGGACGACGACGTGCTGCTTGCGTTCACCGCTCTGGGGGACTTCGAGCTGAAGGGCCTCCCGCTCCTGTTCGATGCGCTCACCGCGCTCGGTCGCGCCGACGTCCACCTGGTGTGTCTCGGCGGTCCGCCCCACCTCGTCGAGGACTACCAGAAGCGCGCCTCGCGCGCCGGGCTCGACAAGCAGGTGCACGTCCTCGGCATGCAGCCGGACGTCCGGCCGTTCCTCTGGGCCGCCGACGCCTTCGTCTTCCCGTCTGCGTACGAGAGCTTCTCGGTGGCGACGGCCCACGCCGCGGCAGCCGGCCTCCCCGTGATCCTGACGCCGTTCCACCTGGCCAAGACGATCGTGCGGGATGGCGAGAACGGCTACCTGATCGAACGCTCCGCGCCGTCGATCGTCGACGCCCTGGAGCGGTTCCTTGCGAACCCGCCCGCGGCTCGGGTCCAGATGGGCGAGGCGGCGCGTGCGGCGGTGCAACCCTTCTCACCCGACCGCTTCGTCGCCGGATGGCGGTCGCTCTACGCGCAGGAGCAGACCTCCCCGGTGTCGAACTGAAGGGGCACTGGGGATTGACTGAGAGCCGTTTTCGCGCCGCGCCGTAGGGAGGACAGCACAGCGTCATGAGCAGGGTGCGCAGTGTGGTCAGGGACCTCCTTCACCGGCGGGGCTATGTCGTCGAGCGGACATTCGCTCCCGACTACGAGCCGGAAATCCGCGAGACCGTCGCCGCCGTTCGGCCCTACACGATGACGTCGATTCACCGGGTGGCGGCCGTGTGTACGGCTACGAGGCACGTCGTTCGTCATCGCATCCCGGGCGCGATCGTCGAGTGCGGCGTCTGGAAGGGCGGGAGCTCGATGGCGGCCGCCCTCACCCTGGTCAAGGCCGGCGCCCGTGCCCGCGAGATCTACCTCTACGACACGTTTGAGGGGATCCCGAAGCCGGACGCCCACGACGACGTCGTCGCACTGAACGGCGAATCGGCGCTCGACATCTGGCACCGGGAGAACGCCCGCTCCCGCGACGGCGCGTGGCTCGAGGCGCCCATCGAGCAGGTGCGCGCCAATATGGCGACGACGGGGTACGACATGGACCGCGTCCATCTCGTCAAAGGCCTGGTCGAGGACACCGTCGCCAAGACGGCACCCGACCAAATCGCGGTCTTGCGCCTCGACACCGACTGGTACGGTTCCACGAAGCTTGAGATGGAGGAGCTGTTCCCGCGGCTCAGCCCAGGCGGCATCCTGATCATCGACGACTACGGTCACCTCGAGGGCGCCCGCCGCGCTGTCGACGAATACCTTGCGACGTACCCCCAACCCGTCTTCCTCAGCCGCATCGACTACAGCGGTCGGCTCGCGGTCAAGCCGGGGTAGCGATCGGCTCGTCGCGACGCACGTGCCGTGACCGGCACGGTCGCCGCTGACACTGCCCGACGACAACGGCGCCTCGCGCTGGGCCGCGGCGGGTGGAGCACGTTCGACCAGGGGCTGAACAGCCTCACGAACTTCGCGGTCAACGTCATCGCCATCCACACCCTGTCGGTCCGGAACCTCGGATCGTTCTCGATCGCCTTCACGCTGTACACGCTGGCGTGGGGCGTGTCGCGGGCCTTCGTCTCCGAGCCGCTCATCGTCCGTTGGAGTGACGTCGCCGAGCCTGAGTGGCGCGCCGCGTCGGCGGACTCACTCGGCGCCGCGATCGCCGTTGGCTTGATCGCCGCGGTCGTCGCCGTCGCCGTCGCCCCGGTTCTCGACACGACGACCAAGCGATCGATGCTGGCCATCGCCGTGTTCCTTCCCGGGCTCCTCGTGCAGGACGCCGTACGCCTTGCGTTCTTCGCCAAGGGCCGTCCCCAGTCCGCCGCTCTGAACGACTTCCTGTGGGCGCTGTTCCTGCCGCCGTTGCTGTTGGTGTTCGCCGTCGGCGGTCGGTCGGTAACGAGCGCCGACCTCCTGCTGGCGTGGGGTGCGGCAGGCACCCTGGCGGGCGTGGCCGGGTTCGCGCAGATCGGCGCCCTGCCGACGCCGCGCAGCCCGATTCGATGGTGGCGAAACGAGCGGGACCTCGGCCTCCGGTATGTCGGCGAGTTCGCCAGCCAGAACGGCCTGCTGCGCCTGTCCGACTACGGCGTGGCGGGCGTCGCCGGACTGTCGGCGCTCGGCCTGTTCCGCATCGCCAACGTGCTCATGGGCCCCGTACGCATCGCGGTCACCGGGCTCGCCCTCCATGCCATCGGCGAGGGGTCGCGGAACCGGGCGTTCGAGCTCACGGCCGAGCGGCGATCGACGTTGTTGCGCTACGCAGCCCTCATCGCCGCGTGCGGCCTCGTGCTCGTCGGGGTTGCCTACGCAGTGCCGGTGAGCATCGGCATCAAGTTCGCCGGTGGCGACTGGACAGAGGCCCGTTTCATCTTCGCTATCGCCTCGCTGGCCTGGGTCGGCTTCGCGGTGGCCACGGTCTCCATGGTCCAGCTGCGGATCATGGCCAACGCCCGGCAGAGCCTCCGCGCGCAGCTCTGGAGCTGCGTGCCGCTCGCCGGCACCATCCTCCTCGGCGCGGCAGTCGACGGGGCCCGTGGTGCCGCAGTCGGGCTCGCCATCGGATACACCATCACCGGATGGATCTGGTGGCGACACGTCGTGACCGCACCCCCGACCGAAAGCGGTCGGCTCGCCGCCCGCGATCCGGACCTCCTACCCCCAGACGCGCTCACGCCTGACGCGCTGAGCGCTGGTGAAGGACTTCTATGAACGAACGCAGTTCCGTACAGCCGTCCTCCCCGTGGAACCCGTGGTTGCGGCTGATCCTCGTGCTCCGCTGGCTGCTCCTCCGACTCCCGTCGGACACGTGGCGCAACCACCTCGCCTTCCGGCTGCGGCTGCCGTTGTTCGGCGGCACCTTCGTGGTCGGCACGGCTGAGGGGATCCGCTTCCAGGTGTGGGACCTCTTCGAGCTCGTGCAGCGCTACGTGTTCTGGACGGGCACGTGGGAGCACGAGGAAGCCGAGTTCCTCCAGCGTTCCGTCAAGCCCGGAGACGTCGTCGTCGACGTCGGCGCCCAACTCGGCTACTTCACGTTGACCGCCGGCCGGGCCGTCGGTGCGTCAGGTCGGGTGATCGCCGTCGAGCCCATGCCGGTCAACCGGGAGCGCCTGCGGCGGAACCTGGACCTGAACGGCTTCACCAACGTCGAGGTGGTGTCCGACGCCGCAGGAGCGCGCGTCGGAGTCGAACGGTTCGCCAGCCGGTCGGACCGCCACCAGACGAGCTGGGGTGGCTTCGCGGCCAGCGGTGACACCGAAGTGCAGACGCGCCCGCTGGACGACATCCTCGCCGGCCTCGGAGTCGACGGCATCGCCTTCCTCAAGATCGACGTCGAGGGCGGCGAGCCCGAGGTCCTCGCCGGCGCCTCCCGCCTGCTCGAGACCCCGTCGTTCGCCGGACCCCTCCTGATCGAGATCAACGAGCTGCGCCTCGGCGAGCGCGGGCACTCCGGCGACGGCGTGATCGCTACCCTCACGGAGCAGGGCTTCCGGGACGTGACGACCGACGTGGGGCTTGATCCCGAGCACGGAGACCGCAACCTGGTGTTCGTAAGGTGACCAACGCCGCGCCCGACAGCGACAACGCTGCCGCCCTGCAGCGCGCCTACTACGACCGCACCGCCGCCGAGTACGACACCGCCCACCTCTACGAGGGGTGCCAGCACGACGTGGCGCTCGGCTACATGACGCCGCTGTTCGAGGCCCTCGACATCCGGACTGTTCTCGACGTCGGCACGGGCACCGGCCGCACGCTGCGCGCCCTCCAGGCCAATCCGAAGCTCGACGTGATCGGTGTCGAGCCCGTCCGGGCCCTGCTCGACAAGGCCGTCGACGCGGGGGCGCCGCCCACCGCCCTCGTGCAGGGTTCCGGCTTCCACCTGCCGTTCCCCGACAACAGCTTCGATGCCGTCGTCGAGGTCGCGGTGCTGCACCACGTCCCCGACCCGTCGCCGATCGTGGCGGAGATGCTGCGGGTCGCCCGCCGGGCCGTGTTCGTCGACGACGACAATCGCTTCGGCCGGGGCCGCCTGTCGTCTCGGCTCGTCAAGCTGGCGATCTACCGGGCCGGGCTGTGGCCCGCGTTCTGGAAGGCCAAGACCCGCGGCAAGGGCTACCAGTACACCGACGACGACGGGATCTCCTACTCCTACAGCGTGTACGACTCGCTGCCGGCGCTGGCCGAATGGGCCGACCGCGTTGTGTTGGTGCCGACCGGCATTGAAAATGGGACCAGCTGGTTGCATCCTCTATTGAGCAATCCGCACGTGCTGCTCTGCGCGGTGAAGGGGGAACCTCGGCTGCCGTGGCTTCGACTCGGAACGCTGGCCTGATGTCAGCGGGGGTGATTCGGTGAACGGGCGCGCCTTCGTCCTCGTCAGCGCGATCGTGATCGCCGGGCTGGTGGTGCTCGCCAGCGCGGCTCAGCCCATCGTGCTGGCCGCGCTCGTCCTTCTGTCCGCCGGCGCGACCGGCATCGTGCTGATCATGACCCAGCGGGCATCGGTGCCCCACGAGGAAAAGCGGGCGGTCGGGCTGCCAAAGGGGCACCGGTGGATCGCCGTGAGCTGGTTCCTCATGCTGCTGGTCTCTGAGCAGCGGTTCACGACGAACCGCAGCCCGCTGGACGCCAACTCCGGAAGCGTGTCGGCCGAGATTCTCGTCGAGCTGTTGGTGTACGGGCTGACGGCGCTGGCGATCATCCGCCACTGGGAGCCGGCGCGGGGAACGGCATCCGCACCCCGCGACGTCCGGCCTCTGTTCGCATGGGTGTTTCTCTCCATCCTCTCGACGTCGTGGTCGGTGGTGCCGCTGTTCTCGTTCGTGCGCGGGATGGAGCTGATCGTCCCGCCGCTCCTTGCGATCCACAGTGCGCGGGTCATCCGGTCGCAAAGGGACGGTGGGAAGGCCCTTGTGCGGGCCACGTTCCGGCTCTTCATCTTCGGACTCGCCGTCCTCTGCGCCATCGGATGGGTGACGCCGTGGCCCTACGACGGCAACCGCTTCGCGTGGCAGGGCACGCATCCCCTCGTGGTGTCGAACCTGTTGGGGCTTGCGCTCATAGCGCTCGTCATCGCGGGCAAGAGGGTGCTCGGGTTCCCGTGGTGGGTGCGGCTCCCGCTCATCGCCTACTTCGGCATCACGCTCGTCTACTGCCAGCCGCGCACCGACTACGTCGCCATCGGTTTCGCCGCGCTCACAGGGCTGTGGTTCGCCGGCCGTTACCGCCTGGGCTACCGGACGATCGGGCTGCTCTATTACCTCGCCGGCGCGGGCGTGTTCTTCGCCATCGTAAAAGGCCAGATCTTCAACATCGCCAGTCATGGCGGCGGGTATCAGAACGCGGCAACGTTCAACGGGCGCACGACGCTGTGGCAGCTGGCGCTGCAGGACACCCACACCATCAAGGACTGGCTCGTCGGGCAGGGCTACGGATCGCCGCGCGTGAAGATCTACTCGCAGGCGGCCTGGTCGGGGTCCGCCCACAGCTCGCCGATCGAGCTCCTGCTCGGCATCGGCCTCATCGGATTGCTGCTGTTCCTGTGGGAGCTCGTGTTCGTGGGCCACGGCCTGGCGTCGAAGTCACGAACGACACATCTCGACAGCCGGGTCCAGGTCCTCGCCATCACCCTGTTCGCCTTCGTCATCGTGCACGGGATCGTGTCCAGCGAGTTGGTCGTGCCGAGCTCGTCGTGCACGATGATCAGCTTCCTGGCGTCGTTCGTCGTCGCCCGTCGGGCCACCCGGCCCGAGGACGCGCCCACGTTCGTCGGCAGCCGCGTCAGTGTTGCGCCGCCGACCGACGAGGAGCGGGACGCGTTCGCCCTGCCACCCCTCTGGTAGTCGTCGCCAGCGCAACCGCGCATACGCCACCGATACCGAAGGCCAGACCTCCTGCCACGTCGGTGGGGTAGTGCCAACCCAGGCGCACCAAGGCGATCGACGCAAGTCCGGGCATCACGGCCGCGGGCAGGGCGGCGAGGAGAGCCGCCCTCGCCCCGCCGAGGCGGTAGGCGACGAGCACGATCAATGCGGCGAGGGCGCCGGCCAGCGTCGCGTGGCCCGACGGGTACGACTGGGTGGCGCCGATGAGGCGGTCGATCGGCCGTTTCAACAACCAGCCGAGGAGGGCGACGGCCGCGGGGCCGACGACAGTGACCAGAGCGAGAGTCCGGTCGCGGCGGACGATGGCGACGACGACGAGCAACGCCACGATGGTGAACACGAACTGTGGCGAGCCCAGCCACGCCAGGCGCCGGTACCTCGACCACCGGGCCCACGCCCACGCCGCGGGCAGCAGCTGCTCGAGCGGGTTCGTGGTCGACGGCCCCCCGCGCGGCCCCCCGATGGCGCGGTCGACGCCGATCGGCCCGCGCACGTGAAAGACGGCGACGGCGAGGACGACGAAGACCACGGCGCACAGCGCCACGATCGTCCCGAGGACGACTCGGGGCCTCAGACGATTCGCCGCCGAAGATTCAGGAACGGGATCTCGATCAGGTAGTAGCTGGCGACGCCCGCCGCGAAGGTGCACACGATGTTGAGCGGGAAGGCGCCGGTGATCGACTTGTTGAGCGGCGTCAGGAACAGCTCCTGGTACAGGTACAAGCTGTAGGACATCAGCCCGACCTGCACCATCCATCTGCTGTTGAGCGCTCTGCCCAGCCAGCCGGAGGAGTACACGACGGCGTAGACCATGATGAAGGCGATGGCGAAGGCGTCGGCCGAGTTGCCGACGGTCTGGGACCATTTGCCGTGCTCGTGGTTGATCAGGAACGACGAGACGAAGGTGTAGGCGACGGCCGCGACCAGGAGCCACCGCAGCAGGATCCGCTGTAGGAATCGCTGGAACCGTTCGCTGTCCCAGAGGAGGCCGATCAGGCATCCCACCATGAGGACGTCGGCGCGCGTGTGCAGCATCGAGTCGCCCCGGAGCCGGAGGTACGGCGTCGGGAAGGCGAAGTACACGAACACCCTGGCGATGGGCACGAGCACGATCAGGGCGACCGCCACCTTGAGGGCGCGCCGCCGCCCCGCCAGCGCCAGCAACGGCGCCCACAGGATGTAGAACTGCTCCTCGATCGAGAGCGACCATGTGTGTCCCAACCACCACACGCCGACGGTCCAGGGTGAGTAGTCCCAGATGAACAGCAGGGCCGACAGGGCGGCCAGCGCGGGGATGCTGAACACCCCGACGGCGCCCAGGATCATGACGATGAACACGAACGTGTACAGGGCGGGGATCAGGCGCAGCGCCCGCCGCTTGTAGAACGTCTTGAGCGAGCGGTCCTTCTTCGTGGAGTAGCCGAGCACGACACGGGTGATGAGGAACCCGCTGAGGACGAAGAAGACGTTGACCCCAAACGCGCCCGTGGGCACCAGATCGAAGAGCGACCTGCCGGTGTGCCCGAGGTGGATGGTCTCCGACGAGTGGCTGACGATCACCATGAGGATCGCGACGCCTCGCAGCCCGTGGAGACTCGGGATCTCGCCTTGCTCGGTGCCGTGGACGCCGCCCTCACGGGCGCGGTGGTCGAGCGCCGACTCGTCGTCGGCCGGGCGCTCGTGCATCTCCTCCAGCTCCCCCATGGCGCAGCCATCCTCGCGCGGGGCGGTGCGGCGGCTTCATGCACCTCGCGTAGAGTGCGCAGGTGATCGTGGGGGGGAGCGAGCGCCCGGACACGGCCGCCGTGCCCGATTCAAAGCCCTTCCGGCTGGGTCGGCGCCCGGCACTCGACGGCCTGCGCGCCATCGCCATCCTCGCCGTCATCGGTTTCCACTACGGACCGACAAAGGTGGCGGGCGGCTACCTCGGTGTCGACGTGTTCTTCGTCCTCAGCGGGTTCCTGATCACCGCCCTGCTGGTGCAGGAGCGCTCGAACACAGGCCGCATCTCGCTGAAGGCCTTCTACATGCGGCGGGCGAAGCGCCTGCTGCCCGCGCTGTTCGTCATGCTCGCCGCCGTCACCGTGTACGCAGCGATGTTCCCGCACCGGCCCGAGACGCAGCACGTGTGGCGTGACATCATCGCCGCTGTCTTCTATGTGGCGAACTGGGTGCACGGCTTCAGCCATCACCTGGAAGTCGGACTGCTCGACCACACCTGGTCGTTGTCGGTGGAGGAGCAGTTCTATCTGCTGTGGCCGGCGGTGCTCGTCCTGATGGTGCGCAAGGGCTTCTCTCGCAAGACCATTGCCATCGTCGTCGGTACCGGCGTGCTCGCGTCGCTGATCGATACCCAGCTGCTGTACCGGCACGGGTCGTTCGCGCCGCGTCTCGCCTATGGCCTCGACACTCGTGGCGTCGGGCTGCTGATGGGATGCCTCCTCGGTCTCGCCGTGGGGTGGCAGGTCATCCCCGACCGCATCCGTCGCTACGCCCCGTACACGCCATGGCTCGGGTTCCTCATGCTCGCGGTGCTCTTCCTGTCCCACCGCTATGCCCTCTTTGCGGGGCAGTCCTACCGGCAGTTCGTCGAGGCGCCTCCGCTCGTCGATATCGCGACGGTCCTGATCATCTTCGGCGTGATCTACCGGGAGCGTTCCGCGGCCGCCCGGCTGATGTCGATCCCGCTCGCCGTGTGGCTGGGCCGCGTCTCGTACGGCGTGTATCTGTGGCACTTCCCGATCGGCACTGTCGTCGCCAGCCACCACCTGACGATGGGGCTGGGGGACCCGGGCAGCCAGCTCCTGAAGGTCGTGCTGACGCTGATCGTTGTGACGCTCTCGTTCTATTTGGTCGAGCAGCCGATCCTCGGCGGGTACTGGCCGCCGCGGTTCCCCGGCCGCCGGCGCCCCGGCGTCGACCACACCCCGGCTGCTGCCGAGGTACGTAGTTGAACGCGGCTCTGGGATACTTCGACCATGGCCAGTGACGCCAAGGCCAGTGACGCCAAGGCCAGTGACGCCAAGGCCGGGGATACCACGGCCAGGGATGGCAAGGCCAGTGATACCAAGCTCGGCTACCAGCCCGGGCTGGACGGTGTCAGGGCCATGGCCGTCATCGCCGTCATCGCCGCCCACTCCAAGATCCCGGGCACGGGTGGCGGTGGGTTCGGCGTCGACATCTTCTTCGCTCTCTCTGGCTTTCTGATCACCAGCCTGCTGGTCGAGGAGTGGCAACCGCGCCACCGGATCAGCTTTCCGAACTTCTACGCCCGCCGCGCCCTCCGGTTGCTTCCGGCGCTGGTTGCCGTCGTCGCCGTGTTCGGCACCATCGCGGCGTTCACGCACGGCTTCGAAGCGCGGCGCACCGTCGCAGGCATCGCCCCGTCCCTCCTGTACATCACCAACTGGCTGTCCGCCTTCGGGCACTACTTCGGCGGCTTGGAGCACACCTGGTCGCTGGCGATCGAGGAGCAGTTCTATCTGCTCTGGCCGCCGATCCTGTTCCTGTTGCTACGTCGCGGCTGGCCCGCCGCCCGCCTGGCGAAGCTCCTGGCGATCACCGCCGCCGTGCTCATCGCCTCCCGGCTGGTGGCCATGGCCCTCGGCGCCTCGGCGGCCGCCCTCTACAACGCCTTTCCCTTCCGGGCCGACGCCCTCGCCCTCGGCGCTCTTGCTGCGTTTCTCCCCCGCCCGACGCTCCGTCGCGTGGCCTCCTACCGCCACGCCATCGGCGCCCTCGCCGTGATCGCGGTCATGGGCTTGTTCCCCATCATCCGGGTGCGAACCGCGATCGGAACGTCGCTCGTCGCCGCGGCCACGTGCGTGGTGATCGCCCACGTCCTCTACGGCGGCGAGACGTGGTTGAACACGGTCTTCCACAACCGCGCTGCGGTCTGGACGGGTCGGCGCTCCTACGGGCTCTACCTCTGGCACTGGCCGATCATCCTGTTCATGCAGGCCGAGACACACCTGGTCCGGTATCCGCTGGCCGTCGCCATTTCGTTCGCGGCGGCGGCCATATCGGCGAGGTGGATCGAGTTCCCGTTCCTCAGGATGAAGCGCCGGTTCGGCCGCACGGACGCGCCAGCGGCCGTTCCCCTGTAGGACGCCTCAGCTCGCGGCGTCGACGAACGCCTGCTCCATCGCCCGCAGGAACCGCTTCTCCTCGTAGCGCTCGAGGAACCGGGCACGTCCGGCCTCGCCGAGCTTGTCGCGGAGCGCGGGGTCCTCGAGGAGACGCTGGAGAGCGTCTGCCAGCGCGACGCCGTCCTTGATCGGGACGAGGAGCGCGGTCTCGTCCTCGGCGACGACCGACGGGATTCCCCGCCATCGCGTCGTGACGACCGGGAGGCTGAACTCCATGGCTTCGAGGAGCACCACGCCGAAGGTCTCTGAGTCGAAGTGGCTCGGGAAGCAGAAGATGTCGGCGTCGGCATACGTCTGAAACTTGGCGTCGCCCGTCCGGATCCCCAGGTGGATGACGCGGTCGGCGATTCCCGCGTCTCGCGCGGCCGCCAGGAACCGATCGCGGAGGCCGTCGGACTCGAACTCGCCCATCAGCCAGACCTCGAAGTCCAGCCCCCGCTTGTGCAGTTCGGCGGCGCCGTCGAGCAACGTGAAGATCCCCTTGGACTCGATGAGAAAGCCGACGAACAGGATCTTCGGACGTCCCTGGCCGCGGTGGGGGTGAAGAGCGCCGTCCCCGGCGTGGTCGGCCACGCCGAGGGGAATGATCTCCGTGCGCTCGGCCCGCACGAACTCGGCGTCGGGCGGGTTGAGGTCGGAGCTGCTGATCGCCAGGTCGGGATGGAAGTAGGCGCGTCGGGCGAGGAATCGGAGCGGACGGGACAGCGTGATGTAGTGCTCGGAGATGCCGCCGGCGTGGAAGTGGAACACCGTGTGCGGGAACGCCCAACGGATTGCGGGCAGCACGACGAGGTCGCGAAACACGGGCAGGCGGGACGGCCCCGAGGGCGGGTAATAGAGGACGGTCGCCCTCGTGCGGACGCGCGCCCACAGCACCTTGGCGATCAGCTCGAAGAGGTGCAGGATCTTGCCGACCGCGAGCTTGCGCGCCTGGCTCAGTGACTCGGAGAACTCCATCCGGACGTGGTGGAGCACGATGCGGTCGTAGTCACCGTCGAGCAGATTCTGGATGATCACGGCCTGGCCACCCCACGGCGGCGGCGTCTGGCCGACGACGAGCACCCCCAGCTTGTCCTTCACCGGCGTCAGCTCTGCCGCACGACGCTGGCCGGAACCCCGGCCACGACAGCTCCGGGCGGCACGTCGCGGAGGACGACGGCGTTGGCGCCGACGATCGCTCCGTTCCCGATCGTGATGTCGCCGAGAACCTTGGCGCCGGCGCCGACAACGACGCCGTCACCGATCGAGGGGACGGGATGCTCGCGGTGGCGGTCTCGGACCTCTTTCCAGCCGACGGTGACCTCGTGAAAGAGCTCGACGTCGGCGCCGATGACCACGTTTTCGTTGAGCATCACGCCCTTCCCCCCATGCTGGAGGATGAGGCCCGGGCCGACACACGCCGACGCGGGAAGGTCGGCGCCGATCAGCAGCTTGACGAGTAGCAGGTCGATGACCTTGTACAGAACCCACAGGGGGTTCCGACCTGCTGCGCGGCGCGCCCACAGTGCGTGCCCCGCGCGGTAGACGGCTAGGGCCACCTTGCTGATCTCGCTCCGGTTCTCGCGTAGGTCTGCGCGCCAGCAGGCCCACGAGTAGCGCCCGTCGTGCGGGCATGCGGCCGCCGCGCCCAACGTGTCGTTCGCGTGGCGGGCGGTGGTGACCATGGGCCGAAATTACCCGGTTCATGGGTCTCGACGCGGGTCGTATGCTTGCGACAGTGGGCGACGGTGCGGTGCAGACGCGCGACGTGTTCGGCGCTTGGGTCGACGACACAGCTTCGCTCGTCGAGCACTTCCGGACAGCGAAGCCTTTCCCGCTGGTCGTGATCGACGGGTTCCTTCGCGACGACCTCGCCGACGCCATCCTCGGCGAGTTCCCGGCGCTGGAAGACATGCCGAAGTCGCGGGACTACGTGTTCGCCGACAAGCACGAATTCTCGGACCTCGACCGTTTTGGTCCTGCGGGCGCCAAGCTCAGCGCCGCCTTCCTGTCCGACGAGTTCGCGGCCTTCCTGTCGGAGCTCACCGGCGAGCGCATCTTCGTCGACCCCGACTACCACGGCGGCGGATTCCATCAGTCGGGCGACGGCGGTTACCTCGACATGCACGTCGACTTCAACGTGCACCCGTTGCATCGCGACTGGCTGCGGATGCTCAACGTCCTCGTCTACCTGAACCGCGATTGGCGCCCCGAGTACGCCGGTGAGCTGTTGATCAAGAACTCACCCCACGCCGAGCCGCGCGCCATCAGTCCTGACTTCAACCGCGCCGTGATCATGGTCACCAACGAGTCCACCTATCACGGGTTCCATCGCATGTCGCTGCCCGACGGCGTCACGCGGAAGTCGGTGGCCGCCTACGGCTACCGCTCCATCGAGCCCGACGAGGTCGACGTCCGCACCACGCAGTGGAGGCCCGAGGCGGCGGGCCTCTCGAAGAAGATGCTGGCGCGCAATTACGACACGATCGTCCGGGTCAAGAATCGCTGGTTCGGCAGCGGGACCTCCAAACACCGCTGAGCAAGAGTGGGGCCGGCGCGTTTCGCGTTGCCCCGGCGCAAAACCCGTCTTGTACCGTGACACGGCATGGCTGAGGAAGAGGGGTCCGAGGACCTCGACGTAGAGCTGCGGTGGCCGCAGCCCGAGGAGGAGGCGGGCCTCCGGCCGCTCTCGCCGGCGGAAGCGCGTGAGGTCGCGGCAGTTCCCGCGGCCGACGCAGACGCCCCGGCATCGGGCGTCCCGGCCCGGGCCCCCGCCGGCGAGGCGTCGCGGCGCGATCCCCTGGTCCGCGACCTGTACCGGCGGATCGACACGCTGACGCGCGCCGTGAGCTCCCGCTCGGACGACGCGGGCGTCAGGCGGCTGGCAAAGGCAACGAGCGCGTCGATCGCCGCCCTCTCCGAGCGGGTCGACGCCCTCGGTCGCTCCGTCGAGAGCGAGGGCTCTCAGCGCGAACTGCGCGACCTGGCGAAGCGGGTGCAGGAGCTCGGGTCCTCGGTTGACTCCATGCGCCACTCCGCATTGATGGGCGAGTCCGTCGGCCGCGTTGATGCGCTGGCCGCCGCCGTCGAGACGTTGAGCCAGCAGGTCGGCGGTCGTGGCGAGCGAACCGAGCGGATCGCCGGCGAGCTGCGGGCGGCCATCGGCCGCCTCGACCTCGCCACGGCCGAGATCGAGCGTCTGAGCGACGTCGTCGCCGAAAGCTTGCGCGATCGCGCCGCCCGCCAGCAGGCGCTGATCGCCGAGGTCGGACAGCTGACCGACGACATCCGTGAGCTGCGCAAGGGTCTGCCCGTGGCACGCGATCGCGGTGGCGTTGCCGACGCCATCGCGTCTGCCGTCGCCGACGCGCTGGCCGACGGACCGTTGACGCCGGCTCCGCCCCGCCGCACGGTCGCCAAGAAGACCGCGAAGGCCACGCCGGCCAAAGCCGCCCAGAAGCGCCGGTCGAGCACCAAGCGATGACGTCGGTCGCCCCGACGAGGTCCGGGCGTTCGCACCGGAGCAGTCGGGGTCGCCACCACGGCCACAGACGTCGCCGGCGCAAGGAGGGGTCGTGGCGGTGGCCGTTGCTGTTGATAGGAGCGATCGTCGTCATCGGCGGGGCGGTCGCCATCGTCGAGTTGGCGCGGGCCGAGCACTACCTGAAGACGGCGCGGGCGGCGCTACTCACCGCTGAGTCCGACGTCCGCCAGGAGCAATTGGGCGGTGCGTCCGCGCAGCTGTCGGCGGCGACGGCACAGATCACCAAGGCCGACAACATCCTCCGCACCGACCCCGTGCTGACCGCGGCGGGCCTCTTCCCGGTGTTCCATCAGAACCTCGAGTCGGTCAAGCGGTCCGTCGCCCTCGTGTTCACCATGGCCCAAGGCGGGGAACGAACGCTCGAGCTCGCCAAGCCACTCGAGCGTCCGGACGGCAGCATCGAGGTCTCCCTCAACAACGGGACCGTCCCGCTCGACACGGTTGTCGCCCTGCGCGATCAGCTCACCGACTTCTCGGCCTCGCTCCCGACCGCGAGTCAGGCGCCGGGAAAGACCTTGCTCTTCGGTCCCGTCGCCGACCTCCAGAAGAAGGTCTACGCGGAAGCGACGCGTCGGCGGAACCAGTTCTCGGGTGCGGCCAACGCCCTCGAGCTCCTCGCCGACATGTCGGGAGCGAACGGGCCCCGCAGCTATCTGATCGCGGTCGCCAACGCCGCCGAGATGCGAGGCACCGGCGGCATGATCCTCTCCTACGGCACGATCTCGTCGACGAACGGCAAGATCACGTTCGACCACGTGGGTTCGGTCGACGAGATCCCCCTGAGCAAGCCGGCACCCGTGCCGAATCCGGCGCCCGACTACCTCCCCCGCTTCGCCGAGTTCTCGCCAGCGCTCTACTGGCGCAACGTCAACCTGGGGAACGACTTCAACAAGGCCGCGCCGCTGATGGCGAGCATGTACAAGACGGCGACCGGTCGCGATGTCGACGGCGTCATCCAGGTCGACTCCATGGGGCTCAGCGCCCTGTTGCGTGGCGTCGGCCCCGTCACGGTGCCCGACCTGGGCGAAGTGAACGCCGACAACGTCGTCCCGCTCACGCTGAACCAGGCATACGTGCTCTTCCCTGACCGCACGGCGAGGCGTGAGTACCTCGGCGCCGTCGCCGACGCGGCTTTCCGGCGCTTGTTCTCTGGTGCCTATCCGAGCCTGCGAGGCCTGGCCACGGCCCTCGTCGGCGCGGCCAAGGACCACAACGTGATGCTGTGGTCGGCGAGCCCGGACGCCCAGCAGGCGACGACTGCGCTCGGCGCGGACGGGTCGTTCCCCGACAGCGACAACGCCATGGCCCTCACCGTCCAGAACCTCTCGGGCAACAAGCTCGACTACTACCTGGACACGAGCCTGCAGCTGCAGGGCCAGCGAATCGGTGGCCGCCTCGGCCACGTGAAGGCCGTCGTGCAGCTCGCGAACACGGCACCTCCCGGTGGCCGCCCGGCGTACATCTTCGGGCCGGTGAACCCCACGTTCCGCAACGGCGAGTACCGCGGGGTCGTCAGTCTCTACCTGCCGGCGGGGGCGTCGGTCGCATCCAGCGCTGGCGTCGACGAGCCGGGGTCGCTGCGCACCGCCGCAGAGGGTGACCACGCTGTCGTCTCATGGCGCGTCGACCTGCAGGCGGGATCGACCCACGCCGTCACCCTCGACCTGGTCCTCCCCCCCAGACCGCCGGGGGCACTGACGCTCACGTTCGTTCCTGCGCCGCGTGTCCGTCCGACCGCACTGGCCGTTGACATCGACGGCGGCGGAGCGGACCGCGTGCGCTACAGCGGAAACCCACAGGCGACCGTGTCGATCGGCGGCTGATTCGCGCACAGCGCGTTGGGTCGCGCGCCAGGAAAAGTTCTTTCCCGCGGCGAATACTCAGAGTGGGAATGCAGGCTATTCTGTGCGCTCCGAGGTAGTTGAGCCGGTAGCTGCCTGGACGGGCGCTCGTGCGCCGGGGGGCGGATGTGCGGAAAGTGAGGGGGATCGTGGGTATTTCAACACTGCGCCGTCGAGCGGCTGCGGTCGTTGCCATGACGGTCCTCACGGGCGTCGCCGTTCCTTTGGCCTTGACGATGCAAGCGGCGCCAGGCAGCGCCCAGACCTGCTCGTACCCGTTCGACAACTGCCCCACGACCTCGACGTCCCCGACGGGTTCGACCACCCCAGGCAACACGTCCACCACGACGCCCGGCGCCACCACCACGACTCCCGGCGCCACGACGACGACGCCAGGCGCAACCACGACGACGCCAGGTGCAACCACGACGACGCCCGGAAACACGACCACGACGGTGGGCGGGGGCACGAACCCCGGCTCGCAGCTCGTGCTCATCATCGACCTCAACCGCGGCAAGCCCGGCTCGCTCGTGCGTGTCATGGTCTGCAACGCCCCGGCGGGAACGCTCGTCCAGGTCACGTTCAACGGCACGCTCGTCGCCCAGGCGACCGCGTCCGACAACGCGGTCAACTGCTCCCGCGGCTTCGCTCTGGCCGCCCACCCGCAGTCGAGCGGCGTGCTCGCCGTCGCCGGCCCACTGGCCGCTGCCCTCGCCGCGCCGGTGCGGGCCCAGGTCGCCAATACCTCGGGCGCCCAGACGAGCTTCAGCGTGCCGACCAACCTCCCCGACGGCCAGTATCTCGTGTGCGGTCAGTCGCCCGGGCTGGGTTCGGCGTGCGCTCCCTTCACGATCGACTCGACCAGCGTCGCCGCTTCCGTGTTCGGCAGCGGGAACGCGCCGCTTCTTTCAGCCAGCAATCCCAACTCATTCTTGGCCTTCACGGGCATGGGCCTCATGCGGCTCCTGCTCCTAGCTGCAGCACTCATCGGTATCGGCTGGTATCTCGCGCGTCGCGATCATCGAAACCATCGAGGTCGTCGCGCGAGCGCAGTCTGACCACCTTCGGGGGGAGGGGGGCGTTCGGTTGCTGACCGAGCGACATCGCGCAGATCTGCCCGCGGTCATCGCCGCTGAGGACCGCACGACGGCGGCGCCTGGATGGTTGACGCTGGCCGAGGCCGTCCATGGGTCGGCCACCGAGGGGCGGGTCGTGCTCGTCGACGTCCTCGTCCTGGCGCTCGCGCTCCGCGCCGCCGGGATCACGAGGGCCGCCGCCATCGTGGGGATCCCGGCCTTCGTCATCGCCGCGGCGATCACGAGGCTCTACCGTCATCGCGGCACGGTCGAGGCCGTCGGCGTCACCTGGTATCTGCGTCTCCTCCCGGCCCCGCTGCTCGCCCTGGGCGCCGTCCTGTCAGTGGCAGGGGTGGACTCCGCCGATGTCCTGCTGCCGGCCGTGGCCGCCGCCGCTGCGGCTCTCCTCGCCGTGCGCGCCACCACGTGGATGATCGTGTCGCGAGCCCGCCAGCGCAATCTCGGGCTCCGCCCCGCGCTGCTGATCGGAAGCCCGAGGCGCGTTGCCCAGGTCGAGCGACGGCTCTCGTTCTTTCCCGATCGTGGACTCGAGCCGTCGGCGTCGTACTCGCCGCCGTCCCTGGGCGGCAGCGACACCGAGGTCCAGCTGCGCTACGTGCGTCATCTGTTGCAGCGCGGCGAGCTCGCCCACGTGCTCGTCCTCGGCGAAGGCGACGGTCAGTACGACGACGTCCTGACCGACCTCCGGCGCGGGCTCGGCGATACCGCCGCCGAATGCAGCATGGTCCTGCCGTCGGTCGGAGCCTCGCAATGTGAGGCCGTCGGACGCATCGGCGACCTCGGAATTCTGCCGCTCGGCCGCCTCAGCCCTCGGCCCCCTCGCATGTGGGCGAAGCGCCTCATCGACATCGCCGTTTCCGCGACGCTGCTCATCTTCCTGGCGCCGGTCCTGCTCCTCGTGTCGCTCGCCATCTGGCTGTACGACCACGGGCCGGTGATCTACAGGCAGCGCCGGGTCGGGCTCGACAACCAGGAGTTCTGGATCTGGAAGTTCCGCTCGATGGTCCCCAACGCGGACTCGATGATGAACCAGCTCGAGGCCGACAACATCTCGAACGGGCTCCTGTTCAAGCTTTCCGACGACCCCCGGGTGACGCCCGTCGGGCATCTCATCCGTCGGCTCTCGCTCGACGAGCTGCCCCAGTTCATCAACGTGCTGCGCGGTGACATGAGCCTGGTCGGCCCGAGGCCGCTGCCTGTGGACCCCGAGGACTTCGACGCCGTGGCCGCCCGTCGCCACCGTGTCCGGCCCGGCATCACCGGGCCGTGGCAGGTGGCCGGTGGCCACGTCATGGGCTACGAAGAGATGATCAAGCTCGACCTGGCGTATGTCGACTCGTGGTCCGTGCGCCAGGACCTGTGGCTGCTGTTCATGACGGTCCCCACCGTCCTGCTGCGCCGTTCATCGGCGTATTGACCCTGAGCCGCTGGCGCGGCTCTCTGCGCGACAATGGTCCCGTGCCCCCTCCCCCTGTTTGGGATGACGCGCCGCGGGATTTCTGCGGTGTCTTCGGCGTGTACGCGCCGGCCAAGGCCGTTGCCGAGCTGACGTTCCTCGGCCTCCACGCCCTGCAGCACCGAGGCCAGGAGTCGGCCGGGCTGGCGGTCAGCGACGGCGACACGATCACCGTCGTCAAGGACATGGGGTTGGTCACCAACGCCTTCGACAGCCGCACGCTGGCGCCGTTGCAGGGCCACCTTGCCATCGGCCACGTGCGCTACTCGACGACCGGCTCGAGCTCGTGGGACAACGCGCAGCCCATCTACCGCTCGGTCGGCGAGGCGGGGTTCGCGCTCGGCCACAACGGCAACCTGGTCAACACCAAGAGCCTTGCGCTCGAGACCGCGACCTTGAGCGGAACGCTCACCAGCGACAGCGACGTCGTGGCCGAGATGCTCTCGACCGAGATCATCGCCGACGGTGAGGGTCGTCTCAGCGACGGCCGCGACCTGGAGCGCGCGCTGATGAAGGTGCTGCCCCGCCTCCAGGGCGCCTTCTCCTTCGTGATCATGGACGACAGCCATCTCATCGGCGTCCGCGATCCCAACGGTTTCCGGCCGTTGTGCCTCGGGCGGCTGGAGGGCGGCTGGGTGCTGGCGTCGGAGACGCCGGCGCTCGACATCGTCGGCGCCCACTTCGTGCGCGAGCTCGCTCCGGGCGAGATGGTCGTCATCGACGCGACCGGCACGCGGTCGCTGTACCCCTTCCCCGCAGAGGCGGTCGACCCCAAGCTCTGCCTCTTCGAGTTCGTCTACTTCGCCCGCCCCGACAGCCAGCTCTACGGCCAGAGCGTGCACACGGCTCGGCAGCGCATGGGCGAGCAGCTGGCCGAGCAGGCGCCGGTCGAGGCCGACATGGTGATGCCCGTTCCCGAGTCGGGCATCCCCGCGGCCGAGGGCTACGCCCGTCGTTCTGGGATCCCGTTCGGTCATGGACTCGTGAAGAACCGCTACATCGGCCGCACGTTCATCGCGCCCAGCCAGAGCGAGCGTGACGTCGCCGTGCGCATGAAGCTGAACCCGATCCGGGAGAACATCGCCGGGAAGCGTGTCGTGGTCGTCGACGACTCAATCGTTCGGGGCACCACCCAGCGGGGACTCATACGCATGCTCCGCGAAGCAGGTGCCGCCGAGGTTCACCTCCGCATCTCACTGCCGCCCGTTGCCTGGCCGTGCTTCTTCGGGATGGACTTCGGCACGCGGACCGAGCTGATCGCCGCGAGCATGTCCGTCGGCGAGATCCGCGAGTACCTCGGCTGCGACTCGCTCGCCTACCTCGAGCTCGACCGCCTGGTTGCCGCGACCGGCACCGCCCGGTCGGGGTTCTGCACGGCATGCCTCACCGGCGAGTACCCGATCGACGTGCCGCTGGCCGCGTCGGCGCGGGGCGGCGACGCTGTGGACGGGGCCGACCGTTCGTCGAGTGGCGCTGACCTCGCCCCTCGAAGCATCAGTGGGTGAGACCTACGAAGGGGCGGGGGTCAGCATTGCCGCCGGCGACGAGGCAGTCGCCCGCATAAAGGACCGCCTCCGCAGCACCTTCCGGCCCGAGGTGGTCGGCGACATCGGGGGGTTCGGTGGGCTGTTCGCCTTCGACCCGCAGCGCTATCGCGACCCCATCCTCGTGTCGTCGACCGACGGTGTCGGCACCAAGGCGCTCGTCGCCCAGACCACGGGTCGGTTCACGACGATCGGGGTCGACCTGGTGGCGATGTGCGTCGACGACATCGCCGCTCAGGGTGCCGAGGCCCTGTTCTTCCTCGACTACATCGCCGTCGGCCGCCTCGAGCCCGACCAGGTGGAGGCGCTCGTCACCGGGATGGTCGACGGCTGCCGGCAGGCCGGATGTGCATTGATCGGCGGCGAGATGGCCGAGCACCCCGGCGCCCTCGAGCCCGGTGAGTTCGACCTGGTCGGCTTCACGGTCGGCGTCGCCGAGCGCGACGGGTTGATCACCGGCGAGCGCATCGCCGAGGGCGACCGGCTCATCGGCCTGCGCTCCGATGGCCTGCGCAGCAACGGTTACTCCCTGGCCCGTCGCGTGCTGCTCGACAGGGCCGGGCTCGACCTCGGCGGGCCCGCCTGGCAGGGAGCCCACCACTCCCTCGCCGACGAGCTCCTTCGTCCGTCCGACATCTACGCGCGGGCGTTGAACGCACTCGCCCGCGACGTCGACGTCCACGGCCTGGCCCACATCACCGGCGGAGGGTTGCCGGGAAACATCTCGCGCGTCCTGCCGCGGACCTGTGACGCCGTCGTCGAGCGGACGAAGTGGGAGGTGCCGCGCATCTTCACCGAGATCCAGCGCCTCGGCGATGTCGCCGATGACGAGATGGCGCGCGTGTTCAACCTCGGCATCGGCATGGTGGCCGTCGTGCCGCCGGGCGACGTTCCCCGCGCCCACGACGTCCTGCGCTCGCACGGCGTCGGGTCGGTGGAGATCGGTGCTGTCGTCGCGGGCTCGGGGGCGGTCAGCATCGTCTGATGGCGGGGATCGTGTTGATTGTCGACGACGAGCCGGACGTGCTGCTTTTGCTGCGCGTCAACCTCGAAGCCGCCGGCTACAACACCGTGCTCGCCGCGGACGGCGAGATGGCGTTGGCGCGCATCGACGAGACCGATCCCGACGTCGTGCTGCTCGACATCATGATGCCGGTGATGGATGGGTGGGGCGTCCTCCGCGCCCTGTCCGAACGCGACAACGGCCCGCGTGTGATCGTCGTCTCGGCCAAGTCGAGCGACCGCGACATCGTGCGGGCACTGACGTCCGGCGCCCTCGACTACGTGACCAAACCGTTCGACCCCGACGGTCTCGTCGACGTCGTGGCCCGCGCCGTCACCAGCCCACTCGAGGACCTCGAGCGCCACCGGCGTGACCTGATCGAACGGTGCGGCGGGACGTGATGCCCGGGCGGCGCGCGACCTGGCTGCTCGCCGGCGTCCTGATGGTCACGGCCACGGCGTGCGGTAGTCAGCCGGCGATGACGAGGACCGACGCCCGCACGTTCGCCCGTCAGGCGCTCGTGCGTGTCGGCTTCACCGGCGTCACGGTCGACCGCACGGTCACGCTCGCGTCCTACCGGTCTCCCGATCCCAAGTTCCGCACGCAGAAGCCGGTCGCCGTCTGGCAGACCCACAGCACGATCGACGGGCAGGGCAGCGTCGACCTCTACGTCCCGCGCAAGGGCAACAGCGCCGTCTTCGTCCGAGACGAGGCGACGGCCGGCGGGCCCCTCCTCACCGACCGCCAGTTCAAGCTGCTCCGCGACTTTCGTCTGAACCCCGCCGCCAACCGTCGTAGCGACCGGATCCACGGACCGAAGGTGGCGGCGATCATCCTCCTCGTCCTGGTCGGCGCCGCCGCCCTCGCCGCCGCGGTCTCCAGCCGCACGCAGCCGCGCCCGCCGCCGCCGCGGGACGAGACGCCCCTGCCCCCGGAGCCCGCATCCGTCCTCTGATCCGGTTTTAGTGGGCCGCCATGTCCTTGATGGCGGCGACGACGGTGTCGGCGCCGATGCTGACCGCTGCTTCCATCGGGGCAGCGAACGGCATGGCGGGGACGTCGGGCATGGCCAGGCGGCGGATCGGGCAGTCGAGGTCGTAGAACGCCTCCTCGGCAACGAAGGCGGCGACCTCGGCGCCGA
>JAFASB010000183.1 GCA_019244985.1 Acidimicrobiia bacterium
CGACGCCGACAACCGCGCCAGCGCCGGGCGCCAACATCGACCCCAACTCCAACGGTGTCGTCGGCGGTCCGGTGAACAAGGCGAAGACCGCAGTGACCAACTTGAACAACTACCAGCAACAAGAGGTCGACCAGACCGGCGGATAGCTCCGCACCGATTGGGTCAACGTGGCGGTGCCGGGCCGTAACCGCCACCGCCGGGCGTCCGGACGCGGACGATGTCGCCGGCTTCGAGCTCGACGGTGCACTTGTCGCCGAGTTGCTCGGCACGCCGCTCGTCTCCGCCCGGGAGCAACCAGTTCTCACCAGACGCGCCGGGGTCGCCACCATCAAGCCCCCACGGACGGCTCCGCCGGCGTTCGGTGACGAGCGACACGGTTGCCGGCTCGAGCATCTCGAGGTCGCGTTCGAGGCCGTCACCCCCGTCGAATCGTCCGGCCCCGCCGCTGCCGCGGCGGATCCGGTACCGGATGACGCGCATGGCAAAGGAGCGCTCCAGCGCCTCGATCGGCGTGTTCTTGGTGTTGGTCATCGCCGTGTGGACGGCGCTCATACCGGCTCGGCCGGGACGGCCGCCCTGTCCGCCGGCGAGGGTCTCGTAGTACACCCACCCGTCGCCGCCGACGAGCACGTTGTTCATGGTTCCATGGCCGGCGGCGCCGACCCGCCCCGGCAGCGCTCGGGCCAGGGCACCCAGGCACACGTCGGCGACACGCTGGCTGACCTCGACGTTGCCCGCACCGACAGCGACCGGCGGCCGGGCCGCGACGAGCGAGCCCGCCGGAGCCACGACCGAGACCGGGCGGAGGGCGCCGCCGTTGGCGGGGATCGTGGGATCGGTAGCGGCCCTGACCGCGAAGGCGACGGCGCTGACGGTCACCGCCTCGACGGCGTTGACGTTGCCGGGACGCTGTTCGTCAGTGCCCGTGAAGTCGAACGTCGCCGAGTCACCCTCGACGGTCAGCGTCACAACCACACGCGCCGCCTCCTGCTGCTCGGGGCGCGGGCCGGTCGAATCGAGCACGTCGCCGAAGGTCCATGAGCCATCGGGGACGTCGGCGAGCGCGGCGCGCATGCGGCGCTCGCCGTAGTCGACGATCTCGCCCAGCGGCGCGTCGACGAAGGCGCGCAGACGCTCGACGCCGACCTGGTTGGCGCCCTCCTGGGCGTCCAGGTCACCGCCGCGCTCCTCGGGCGTGCGGCTGTGGGCCGCCAGCTGGGCGCGCACGTCGTTGGTGAGAAGCACCGGCGGGATCCGGAAGCCTTCCTGGTCGATCTCGGTCGCCTCGGGCGGCATCGAGCCCGGAGCGATCCCACCGACGTCCGCGTGGTGGGCGCGATTGGCCGCCCAGCCGACGAGCCGGCCGTCGACGAAGCATGGCGCGATGAGCGTGAGGTCATTGAGATGGGTCCCGCCGGCGAACGGATCGTTGAGCAGCACCTGTTGGCCGGGCTGCAGGGAGTCGCCGAACGCGTCGATGGCAGCGGCCACCGACGCCGGCATCGAGCCGAGGTGCACGGGAATGTGTTCGGCTTGCACGAGCAGCTCGCCCGACGGCGTGAACAGGGCGGCCGAACAGTCCGCTCTCTCCTTGATGTTCGGGCTGAACGCGGCGCGCCGCAGCACGGCGCCCATCTCCTCGGCCACACCGGTCAGCCGCGAGATCAGGACCTGGAGCGCCGCAGGATCCAAGCACCACCTCCTCCAACTTCGGCGGTCCAGCCCGGGGGAACCCACACCGTGCAATCCGGTTCGGCAAGCACGGCCGGGCCCGTTGCGGGCTGGCGTTGGCGGGCCGGCGCGATGTCGTCGTACGACAGGTGCGCGGCCCGTTTGGCACGCGCCCGCAAGGCGACGACCTCGATCGGAGCGCCGGGCCGGGCGTACCCGTTGCGGCGCCGGTGTTCATCGGGGAACTCGTCGACATTGGCCACGGTGAGCTCGTGGCTCTGTCCCGCGTACCGACAGTCGAGCGCAGTACTGACCTCGACGTCGCCGCCGCCCACCGCCGCTCGGGCCTCCGCTGCCAGCTTCTGCAGCGCCGGTCCGACGCCTTCGGCTTCACCCGGGGTGGGCCACGAACGCACGAGCTCCCGTTGGCGAGGGGACGTCACCAGACCCAGCGCCGAGAGGACCCCGGCGCGCGGCGGGACGACGACCGCCGCCATCTCCAGCGCCTCGGCGACGGCGCATGCGTGCAGCGGGCCCGCGCCTCCGAACGCCACGAGAGCGAGCCCCGAGGGATCGACACCGCGCTCGAGCGACACCAGGCGGACAGCTCGCTCCATGGCCGCGTCGACGACATCGACGACGCCCTGTGCGGGCACGCGGGCGCGGTCGAGCGCCCGACGGGCCGCTTCGACGTCCAAGCGCCCGAGATCGCCAAAGGTCGCGCGATCGGGGATGCGCCCCAGGGCCAGGTCGGCGTCGGTGACCGTCGGCTCGACGCCGCCCCGCCCGTACGCGGCGGGCCCCGGATCGGCGCCCGCGCTTCGCGGTCCGACGACCAAGGCGCCGCCAGAGTCGACGCGGGCGATCGAACCGCCGCCTGCACCGATCGTGTGGATGTCGAGCGACGGGAGACGAATCGGGAAGCCGCCGGCCGTACGGCCCCCTGCGGGCGCGGGGACAGCGCCGAGGATGAGGCACACGTCGGTACTCGTGCCGCCCATGTCGAAGGAGACCGCATCGGGGAATCCCGCTGTCGCGGCCGCAGCAGCGGCCGCCTGCACGCCGCCGGCGGGACCGGACAACAGGAGGGTGGCAGGTAGTTCCGCGGCGTCCCGTGCAGGGACGAGACCGCCGGCCGAGGTCATCACCAGCACGTCGTCGGCGAGGTCACCCATCCGAGCGAGGTACGGCGCGCAGACAGGCCGCAAGAACGCATTGACGACGGTCGTGACGGTGCGCTCGTACTCACGGAACTCCGGCGACACCTCGTGCGACGCGGTGACGTCGTAGCCGCGAGCGCGCAGGTCGCCGGCAACCGCCTCCTCGTGGGTTGCGTCGAGGTCGGCGTGGAGGAGACACACGGCGACAGCCTCGGCCTCGTCGGGCACGTCCGGCGCGGCGCCGACGGGTTCGAGCTCGCGGCCGGCGGCGTCGAGCCGGCCGTCGACCTCGAGGCGCAGATGTCGCGGCACGAGGGGCTCGGGTCGGTCCGCCCACTGGTCGTAGAGCGACGGCCGGTCCTGACGGGCGATCTCGATGATGTCGGCGAACCCCCGGTTGGTGATCAGCACCACCGATGCGCCCCGTCGCTCGAGCAAGGCGTTCGTGGCGATCGTCGTCCCGTGGCACAACAGGTCGGGGCGCCGGCCGCCGAGGCCGCCAGCCACCGCGCCCGCCGGGTCGTCACGACGGGAGAGCACCTTCACCACGTCTCCGTTCTCGTCCACGACGTCGGTGAACGTCCCGCCGGTGTCGACCCCGCAGATCACGATTGAGGCGGGACCACCCAGACGTCTTCCTCGCCGAGCCGGTCCTGGAACGACTTCACCTGCTTGGCGATCGCCGGGTCTTCGCCGTCCCACACCGCGAGTGCCTCGTCGGCGTTGCGCGCCAGCCATGCATCCCGGCGTGAGAGCGCCGCTCCTGCCTGGACACGCGACGCCGGCTTTCGGTTTTGCAGCAGGATCTGTCCCTCCGCCGCGTCGAGGAGCTTGCGGTAGGAGGCCTGGGCGGCGGCGGGCCACACCGACTCGGGCTCTGGAAAGGGAAGTACCGCGTAGAACGGCACGCCCGCTTCGACCGCGGCAACCGCGCCCAGTTGCTCGGCGCCGAGGCCGAGGCCGGTGAGCACCACCAGGTCGTCGTGGACCTCGCGCTTGGCGGCGACGATCTCGGCCAGCTTGGTACGCACGCCGTCGGCGACGGGGTTCGCCTGGTAGCCCCCGAGCTCGGGCGGGCGGTGGCCGACGATCGCCAGCTTGTGCCCGGCTGGGACAAGCGGCTCCGGCGCCGCGCCCGGTCGGTCGGGGGGCCCGAGCTCCTCGAGTGACGGGGGAGAGTCGCCGGAGGACCCGTGCTGGTTGGTCGCGGCTTCCACGGCGAGGCGATCGACGAGGTCGTTCATGGGGTCGTTCGAGTGGCCCTTGACCCAGCGGAACACGACGTCGCCCCGCCGCTGCACCTCGGTGATCAGTGGCTCCCACAGGTCGCGGTTCGCAACCGGCTTCTTGGCCTTGTTCAGCCAGCCGCGCGCGATCCACCCCTCCCACCAGCGGTCGCGAAAGCAGTTCACGACATACGTCGAGTCGCTGACGATCTCGAGGGGGCCGTCGATGGAAGAGACGGCGCCGGCCGCAGCGGCGATCTCCATGCGCTGATTGGTGCTGGGGTTCTCGTGGCCGCTGGCCCAGCGTCCACCCGGGATCGCCCACGCCCACCCGCCAGGCCCCGGATTTCCCAGGCAGGCGCCGTCGGTGTAGGCGGTCGTCCTCGTCGGTTTGGTCACTGCGCAGCACTATGCCGCGTCCCGTCGACCAAACCGGCCCTCGATGCTCGGAATCGGCGCGAGCATGGGTGTGTGATCTTCGACGGCTTCTCCCGCCAGCTCCCGGACATCGACCCGGAGGAGACGTCCGAGTGGCTGGACTCCTTCGACGCCGTCGTCGAGGCGCACGGCAAGACCCGCGGCCAGTTCCTGATGCTCAAGCTGATGGAGCGGGCGCACGAGCTTCAGGTGGCCTTCCCGGCGACGATCAGCACGCCCTACATCAACACCATCCCGGCCGAGCAGGAGCCCTGGTTCCCCGGCGACGAGTACATCGAGCGCCGCATCCGCGCCTACATCCGTTGGAACGCAGCGATGATGGTGACGCGCGCCAACACCAGGGCGTCGGGCATCGGCGGCCACCTGGCCACCTACGCCTCGTCCGCAGCCCTCTATGAAGTCGGCTTCAACCACTTCTTCCGCGGCAAGGATGACGGCCAGGCCGGCGACCAGGTCTTCTTCCAGGGCCACGGCGCACCGGGCATCTACGCCCGCGCCTTCCTCGAAGGCCGCCTCGACGAGGACAACCTCGACCACTTCCGCATGGAGGTCGGCGGCCAGGGCCTCTCGTCGTATCCGCATCCCCGACTCATGCCGGAGTTCTGGGAGTTTCCCACGGTCTCCATGGGCCTCTCCCCGATCACCGCCATCTACCAGGCCCGGTTCAACCGCTACCTCACGCACCGCCGCATCAAGGACACCACCGGGTCACGCGTCTGGTGCTTCATCGGCGACGGCGAGTCGGACGAGCCCGAGACCCTCGGCGCCCTTTCGCTGGCGTCACGCGAGCAGCTCGACAACCTGATCTTCGTGGTCAACTGCAACCTGCAGCGTCTCGACGGGCCGGTCCGCGGCGACGGCAAGATCATCCAGGAGCTGGAGGCGACGTTCCGGGGCGCAGGCTGGAACGTCATCAAGGTCATCTGGGGTTCGGCGTGGGACGAGCTGCTGGCCCGCGATGTCGACGGCGTCCTCCTCAACAAGATGAACACGACCGTCGACGGCGAGTACCAGAAGTACGCGGTCGAAAGCGGCGCCTACATCCGGGAGCACTTCTTCGGCCCGGACCCGCGGCTGCGGAAGATGGTCGAGCACCTGTCCGACGACGACCTGCGCAACCTCCCCCGCGGCGGGCACGACTACCGGAAGCTCTACGCCGCCTACAAGGCCGCCGCCGAACACACGGGTGCGCCCACGGTGATCCTGGCGAAGACGGTCAAGGGGTGGACGCTCGGCCCCGACTTCGAGGCCCGCAACGCGACCCACCAGATCAAGAAGATGAACAAGGAAGAGCTGCGCATCTTCCGCGACCGCCTGTACATGCAGGACCAGGTGCCCGACGAAGCCCTCGACGCCGATATGCCGCCGTACTACCGGCCGCCGGAGGACTCCGAGGAGTACCAGTACATGATGGAGCGGCGCCGCGCCCTCGATGGCTCGCTCCCCCGCCGGGTCGTCCGTCCCAAGAAGCTCGAGCTTCCCGACGACAAGGGCTTCGACGAGTTCCGAAAGGGCTCGGGCAAACAGGACGTGGCGACCACCATGGCGTTCGTCCGCGTGCTGCGGAACCTGCTGAAGGACAAGAAGCTCGGGGCGCGCATCGTGCCGATCGTCCCCGACGAGGCGCGCACGTTCGGCATGGACTCTCTGTTCAAGGACGTCGGGATCTACGCCCCGTTCGGCCAGCTGTACGAACCGGTCGACGCCGGACTCCTGCTCTCCTACACGGAGTCCCAGCAGGGCCAGATCCTCGAGGAGGGGATCACCGAGGCGGGGTCGATGGCGGAGTTCACGGCCGCGGGCACGGCGTACGCCACGCACGGCACGGCGATGGTGCCCTTTTTCATCTTCTATTCGATGTTCGGCTTCCAGCGCGTCGGCGATCTCATCTGGGCCTTCGGCGACATCCGCGGGCGGGGCTTCCTTCTCGGGGCGACAGCGGGCCGCACGACGCTCACGGGCGAAGGTCTGCAGCACGCCGATGGCCACAGCCAGGTACTGGCGTCGACCGTCCCAAACGTGCAGGCCTACGACCCGGCGTTCGCTTACGAGGTCGCTGAAATCGTCAAGGACGGTCTCCGGCGTATGTACGGCGGCGACCCCGAGGACGTCTTCTATTACCTGACCCTCTACAACGAGCCCTACAAGCAGCCGGAGATGCCCGAGGGTGTCGCCGAAGGCATCGTGCGCGGGGTCTACAAGTTCGCCGACGCCCCCGAAGGCTGCCGGCAGCGGGCCACGATCCTGTTCAGCGGCTCGGCGCAAGGCGCAGCGCGAGAGGCACAGCAACTCCTGGCCGAGCACCACGACGTCGGCGCCGAGCTGTGGAGCGTGACGTCGTACAAGGGCCTGCGCGAGGACGCGCTCTCGGCAGAACGGTGGAACCGTCTGCATCCCACCGAGCAGCCGAAGAGGCCATACGTCACCGAGGCGCTGGCCGACGCCGAGGGACCGTTCGTCGCCGTCACCGACTTCATGAAGGCCGTCCCCGACCAGGTCGCCCGCTGGGTGCCGGGGACGTTCATTCCGCTCGGAACCGATGGCTACGGCCGCTCCGACACCCGCGCCGCGCTGCGCCGCCACTTCGAGATCGACGCACCGAACGTCGTCGTCGCCGTCCTCCAGGCCCTCGCCCAGTCAGGCGAGGGCAAGCAAGAGGCCGTCGCCGACGCCATCGCCCGCTACGAGCTCGACACCGAGGCGCCCGACCCCCGTACCGCCTAGAGGTACGTGAAGATCATCATCTGGGTGGCGTAGGCGACCAGGACACCGTTCTCGTCCCACAACATCGCCTCCGCGGACGCCCGGCCGTCGTCGGCCCATCGCGACAAGGAGGACGAACGTGGCGAAGATGCGGCTTCTCATCGTCAGCGACTGCGGGAGTGCGCTACCGGCTGAGTGGATGGGGTGCAGGGCGTCCCTACGATGGGCCCGATGAAGCTCCCTCTCACCGGCGACGAGGCGGCTGACCGCCTCCTTGAAGACGACCCGTTGGCGCTCCTGGTCGGCATGCTGCTCGACCAGCAGGTCACGATGGAGAAGGCCTTCCACTCGCCGTACGATCTGATGGAACGGCTCGGTGGCCGCCTGGATGCGGCGGAGATCGCGTCGATGGACCCCGACAAGCTGCGCGCCGTCTTCGCTGAGCGACCCGCCCTCCACCGCTTCCCTGGTTCGATGGCGGGGCGGACCCACGAGCTGGCCAACACCCTCGTCGAGCACTACGACGGGCGCGCCGAGCGGGTGTGGGAGACGGCGAAGGACGGCGCCGGCCTGCTCGCGAACCTCAAGGCGCTCCCCGGGTTCGGTGATCAGAAGGCGAAGATCTTCGTCGCCCTGCTGGCGAAGCGGATGGGCGTGCAGCCGCCGGGCTGGGAGGAAGCCGCCGGCTTCTACGCGCAGCACGGGTGCTATTCGGTCGCCGACGTCGATGGTCCTGACAGTCTCGCCAAGGTGCGCGAGTACAAGCGGGCGGCGAAAGCCGAAGCGAAGGCGAAGACCAAGGCATCCAAGT
>JAFASB010000208.1 GCA_019244985.1 Acidimicrobiia bacterium
GTGTTCCTGGTCGGCGCCGCGTTGTTCGCCATGCTCGTCATGGTGATGGTGGCCGAGCCCCTGCGCCTGTTCCTGCGTGGGTTCTGGTTCGTCCTCGGCCGGTAACGACCATGCTCAACCTCAGGTATCACGTCGTGTCGCTGGTGGCCGTCTTCCTGGCCCTCGGGATCGGGGTCATCATGGGGGCGACGGTCATCGACCGCGTGACGGTCGATCAGCTCCGGAACCGCCTCGACGGCGTCGAGGCCAGCGACCGGAACACGCGCTCGGAGAACGACCGCCTGGCGACGCAACTCCGTACGTGGGACAAGTTCGCCGACCAGGGGCGGGCAGAGCTGCTCGCCGGCCAGCTCCGGGGTGTACCCGTGCTGCTCGTCGGTGTGGATGGGATCGACCGCAAGTCGGTCAGCGACCTGCGCGCCCAACTGATGACGGCCGGCGCGAATGTCGAAGGCACGCTGTGGTTGACCGACAAGCTCAATCTGCGCAGCCAGGCCGACGTCAACACGCTGGCCAACGCCGTCGGCGTCGCCGACGACACCCCGGATGTGGTGCGTGCCACAGCGCTCGCCAAGCTGGCCGATGCGCTGCGGAGCGGCAGCGACCAGAACGCCGTCGTCGCCGCCCTCCACCAAGGCGGCTTCATCGACTACGAGGCGCCGCCCGCGCCGACGTCGACGTCGTCGTCGACGACCCCCTTCGGCCCTGACACGATCCCCGTCCGGGGGACGCGATCGGTGATCATCTCGGGTGCGGGGGCCCGGCTCAACGACGACACCATGACGATGCCCTTCGTCACCCAACTGGCGTTGAACGACGCACCGGTGATCGCGGCCGAGGCCGGTCAGGACACCCCGGGAGGCCGCGACGTGTTCGTGGGTCTGATCCTCCGGCGCCCCGAGACCGCAGCGCGCATCTCGACGATCGACAACCTCGAGTCGTTCATCGGTCAGGCTGCCGCCGTGCTCGCCCTCCGGGACGCCGGCCAGCAGCCCGCCGCGCACTACGGCGTCGGTGCGGGCGCCGACCGCCTGCTTCCCGAGCCGCCGCCGACGCCCACACAGTGAACTCCTCTGTGACCGATGATCGGGCTGTCGACCACGACGCGGGCCTCCTTCGGTCCACGGCGTCGATCACCGCCGGAAACGTCGCATCGCGCATCACTGGCTTCGTGCGCGTCATCGCCGTCGGTGCTGCACTTGGCACGACGTTTCTGGGCAACACGTACCAGACCTCCAACCTGGTCTCGAACATCCTCTTCGAGCTACTGGCCGCGGGGCTCCTGTCGTCGGTGCTGGTCCCGACCTTCGTGCGCTTCATCGACACCGGCCAGCGCAACGACGCCGAGCATGTGGCGGGCGCCGTCCTCGGCGTGTGCCTCGCCGCCCTCGGCGCGGTTCTTGCCGTGGGGCTTGCGTTTCGGCCACTGATCATGCGGCTGCTGACCGTTGCCGTATCTGACCCCGGCGTGCGCCGCCAGGAGGTTGCCCTCGGGTCGTTTCTCCTCTGGTTCTTCCTGCCCCAGCTCCTGCTCTATGCGGCGGGCGCGGTCGCAACGGCACTACTGAACGGCGCCCGAAAGTTCACAGCCCCCGCGTTCGCACCGGTCGCCAACAACCTGATCGTGATCGCGACCATGGGTGCGTTCTGGGCGTTGCACGGTTCGGGTGGCGGACTGGGCTTGAGCGCCGGCGAGCGGCTCCTGCTGGCGCTCGGCACGACCGGCGGCGTGCTCGCCATGACTGTCGTCCCGTTCATCGCCGCGTGGCGCGCCGGCCTGCGCGTCCGACCCCACTGGGACCCGCGTCACCCTGCCGTGCGCGCCCTCGCTCGCCCCGGAGCGTGGGCCGTCGGCTTCCTCGCAATGAACCAGCTGTTGATTGCGGTGACACTGGTGCTGGCCAACCGCGTCGCCGGCGGCGTCGTCGCCTACCAGATCGCCTACACGTTCTTCTTGCTGCCCTATGCCATCCTTGCCCAGCCGGTCATGACGGCGCTGTTCCCCCGCCTGTCGTCCGACGCCCTCGCAGAGCGTTGGGCCCGCTTCTCGGGCACCGTGACCGACGGCATCCGCTTCGTCGCCTTTCTCGTGCTCCCCGCAACCGCGCTCATGGCCGCGCTGGCCAGACCGGTGCTCGAAGTGATGCAGGTCGGTGCCCTGAACGCGGCGGGCGGCCACCTGGTTGCCCGGGTCGTCGCCGCCTACGCGGTCGGGCTCATCGGCTGGTCCGCGCTGCAGCTGCTGACCCGGGCGTCCTACGCGGCCCACGACACGCGCACGCCGACGCTGGTCGCCGCCGGCCTGACCGCGCTCGGGTGCGGCCTCATGGTCTGGTGGTTCGCACGCAGCACGGGTGACGACCGGGTCGTCGCTCTCGGTCTGGCGTACTCGACCGCGATGGTCGCCGGCGCCGCCGCCCTCCTCTTCCTCCTCGGCCGGCGCATCCGCCGAACGCTTCCGGTGGGGATGGCACTGGTCCGCAGTTTCGTCTGCGCTGGAGCCGCTTACGGCGCCGCCCGCCTCGTCGTCGAGCTTCTTCCCCCCTCGACGAGGATTGGCGCCGCGCTCACAGTGGTGGTCGGAGCCGGTTTCGCGATCGCCGTCTACGCAGGTCTGCAGTGGATCGCACGCGCTCCGGAGTTCAAGGGCATTCCCGCGCAGGGCGCGGTGTGACGGTCGTCGCTGTCGTGGCGGCAC
>JAFASB010000138.1 GCA_019244985.1 Acidimicrobiia bacterium
GCCGGAGCACGAACCACGCCACCGCCCCCTCCGCCGCCGCCTCCTGCAGAGCGAGAGCCGAGAGGGCGACGCCGTGGGGCACGACGCCCGGCAGGATGAACGCCAGGGAGGCGAGGGGCGGGTACTCGAAGGCGAAGTCCCGGTAGGGGAGCCGGCCGTGCAACAGGTGCTGGCCGATGACCCAGGGGTCGACCGGGGCCAGCACGTTCAGGGGCCAGATGACGAGCAGGACGTGCTCGACGACCACGGCGACCAGAAGGCCGCGGACGAGCAGCCTCCGGTCGATCTCCATGCCCGATTGTCTTACCTCGCCGGTACGATCGGCGGGACGATGCCCCCCTTCAAGGTTGTTTCCGATTTCGCTCCGGGCGGCGATCAGCCGCGGGCGATCGAGCAACTGGCGGAGGGCGTCAACCGGGGCGACCGGTTCCAGACGCTCCTGGGCATCACCGGCAGCGGGAAGTCGGCGACCATCGCCTGGACGATCGAGCAGGTCCAGAAGCCGACGCTGGTCATCGCCCCCAACAAGTCGCTCGCCGCGCAGCTGGCCAACGAGTTCCGGGAGTTCTTCCCCCACAACCGGGTCGAGTACTTCGTGAGCTACTACGACTACTACCAGCCCGAGGCGTACATGCCTGCGAGCGACACGTACATCGAGAAGGACAGCTCGATCAACGACGAGATCGAGCGCCTGCGGCACAGTGCGACGTCCGGCCTCCTCGCCCGCAAGGACATCATCGTGGTCGCCTCTGTCAGCTGCATCTACGGCTTGGGCTCGCCCGAGGAGTACGCCGAGCAGGTCCTCCGCATCGTGCGGGGGTCACGCCACGACCAGCGCTACATCCTCTCGAAGCTCGTCGACATGCAGTACGAGCGAAACGACCTCAACTTCATCCGGGGCAAGTTCCGCGTCCGCGGCGACACCATCGAGATCTTCCCTGCCTACGAGGAGACGGCGATCCGGCTGGAGATGTTCGGCGACGACCTCGAGCGCGTCAGCAAGGTCGACCCGCTGACCGGCGAGATCCTGGGCGAGATCCACGACACGACGATCTTCCCGGCCACCCACTACGCCACGGGCGAGGAACGCATGAAGCGGGCCATCGTCGGCATCGAGCAGGAGCTGCAGGAGCGCCTCGCCTACTTCGAGAAGGAGGGCAAGCTCCTCGAGGCCCAGCGCCTGCGGATGCGCACCCAGTACGACCTGGAAATGATGCAGGAGGTCGGCTTCTGCAGCGGCATCGAGAACTACTCGATGCACATCGACGGTCGTACCTATGGCGAGCCGCCCTACACGCTGCTCGACTACTTCCCGAAGAACGACTGGCTGCTCGTCATCGACGAGTCCCACGTCACCGTGCCGCAGCTGCACGGTCAGTACGAGGGCGACCGCTCCCGCAAGGAGACGCTGATCGACCACGGCTTCCGCCTCCCGTCAGCGGCGGACAACCGCCCACTTCGCTTCGACGAGTTCTACGAGCGGGTCAACCAGTGCATCTTCCTGTCCGCTACGCCGAGCTCCTATGAGATCCAGCAGTCGACCCAGGTGGTCGAGCAGATCGTGCGCCCTACCGGCCTGGTCGACCCCGAGGTCATCGTCAAGCCCACCAAGGGCCAGATCGACGACCTCATCGAGCAGATCAACCAGCGGGTCACCAAGGGCGACCGCGTCCTCGTCACCACGCTCACGAAGAAAATGGCCGAGGACCTCACCGACTATCTGCTGGAGATGGGCATCCGCGTCCGTTACCTCCACTCGGAGGTCGACACGATCCAGCGCATCGAGATCCTGCGCGATCTCCGGCTCGGCGAGTTCGACGTCCTCGTCGGCATCAACCTCCTCCGGGAAGGCCTCGACCTCCCCGAGGTTTCCCTCGTCGCCATCCTCGACGCCGACAAGGAGGGGTTCCTCCGCTCGGAGACGTCGCTCATCCAGACCACAGGTCGGGCGGCCCGCAACGTTGACGGCCAGGTGATCATGTACGCCGACACGGTCACCGACTCCATGCAGCGCGCCATCGGCGAAACTAACCGCAGGCGAGGCCTTCAAGAGGCCTACAACAAAGAGCACGGCATCGACCCGCAGACGATCCGCAAGGCCGTCACCGACATCCTCGCCCAGCTACGCCCCGACGAGGGGGCGCCGAAGCCGGGCAAGGACCGCCGCTCCCGTCGAAGGGACCGCGCCCGCAGCGACTTCGCCGAGCTCCCCCAGGACGAGCTCGCCCGTCTCATCCGCACCCTCGAGGAAGAGATGCGGGAGGCGGCCACCGACCTTCGCTTCGAGTACGCGGCCCGGCTCAGAGACGAGATCCACGACCTGAAGCGCGAGCTCAAGGAAGTGGGCTGAGCTTTCGGTCGCGCGCCAGGAGCTCGATCACCCCGAGCCACACACCGGTGATGATCAGCCCCATGGGATACGTGTAGCCGAAGTGGTCGAGCAGCACGAACGGCATGTACACGCCCCAGAGGGCAAGGCCCGTGCGTCCGGCGACCCATCCTCGCCAGCCGGCGACGAGCAACAACGCCGTCATCAGTAGCCCCGCGGGCACCCCGCCCTCCGCGGCGGCGAGCAGCGGGAGGTTGTGCACCGGCTTGAAGACGCCCACGGTCTTGTTCGGTTCCTTCCCGAACTTGTCCTTCAGCGCCATCACGTAGCGCCCGGGCCCCACACCGACAATCGGCTGGTCGACGATCAAGCCGTCGGCTTCGTGGATCAGCCATCCCCGGTCGGTCGTCAGACTCGAGGCGCTCGTGGCGTGGACGGACTGCTGCGTCCGCGCTCGCCAGCCGTCGTTCCAGATGAGGGCGGGGACGGCGACCCCGATACACAAGGCGAGGATCGCCGGCAGGTAGCGGCGGCGGTCGACGAACAGACCGGTACCGAGACATACGAGAGCGATGGCGAGCCCCAGCAAGGCGGCACGCCCGTAGGTGTAGCCCACCGGCACGATGGCGACGGCGGTCGCCAGTAACAGTGCCCGGTTCCGCCCCCGCGTCAAAGCGATGGCCAGCACCACACCGAAGACGAGCGCGAGTCCGGCGAGCACGTAGGGGTGCACGGTCGTTCCCTGCGGAGCGGTCGTCGAGCCGAAGGACCACAGCGGATCTGATGACTCCCCGAGCACACCGAGACCGACGGAGCTGCGCGTGGCTATCTGTATGACGGACACGACGGTCTCGAAGGCGGCGACGCCGGCCATGCTCGCGAGAACGATTCCTCGCTCGCCGGTCGTCTTCAGGTCGAGGAAGGCGACGATCGTGGCGACGAGGCCGAGCAGTCGCAGCAGGTCGGCCACCCCGCGGTCTGACGGGTGGAGGACGTAGGCGACCGTCATCCACGCGGTGAGCGCCAGTGCCAGCCAGGCGAGGATCCCGAATGAGCCGTCGCGGATGCGGCGCAGGGCCCGGGGGATCATCGTCAGCGTCAGAATTGCCAACGGAAGATCCGACGGGAACAGGATCGCCTGGAAGTCATAGCTCCCGTTCCCGGGGGTGAACTGGACGAGGATCCGCGGGATCGGCATCAGCACGATGACGAGGACCAGCAGCAGCACGGCGGGCGACACCTGCTCGGTCCGGGACGGGCGCGTGGATGTTGCGTTCACGAGGTCCACGTCTTACCTCCTCACGAGATGGCGACCGACGAGCTCGTACGTCGGGCCCTCGACCTTCTTGAAGCCGGTCTCGACCAGCTCCATCTGGGCGCGGGGGTAGGGCCAGCCCGTGTGATAGCGCAGGGCCAGTGCCGCCGAGATGTCGTAGTCGGCGACGAACTCACTGACGCCTCCCCGGTTGGGCAGGGGAAGAAAGGTGATCGGACCTTTGGTGCGGAGCGCGGGTGGCAGTTCGTCGATTGCAGAGAGGAACCGGGTGCCGTCACGTTGGGCGCGAGCAAAGTTGTTCACGTCGCTGACGCCGGGTATGGCGAGGACGATGACAGCGGCGGCGGCCACCACCGTCGCCGGCCTCGACCACGGCAGCCTCCACAACATCGAAAGCGCCGCGGCGTAGAACAGCGCTGTCCCCAGGTCGGCGAACAGGTGACCCCGGTCGAACAGACCGTCGGTCGCGAATGGAAATCCGCCGGCGAGGAACGGCAGGGCACCGAGGACCAGGGCGACCAGGCCGACGATCACCAACCGCTCCTCGAGACGAGGTCGGAAGGAAGGGAGAACGCACGTGGCGACGCTCCAGGCCGCGACCAGGAGGGCGATGGCGCCGACGATCAACGGTGCGGCCGGCATCACGCCCTCGCCGAAGTGGCCAGCTATCAGGTGGCTGGCGTTGCGGAACGGCGTCGGGGACGCGTTGAGCTTGGGGCTCGTCACGAGCGTCCAGAGGCCTGCCGCGCCGAGGACCGCCAGGGCGATCGCCGACAGACGCACCCGCAGACCGGGTGCCGCCTGGTGCCACACGATCAGAACCAGGGCGACCGCGCCCAGGCACAAGGCGCCCTCGTAGGCGAACGTCGCCAGGACGAGGACGCCGACGGCCGTCGCGAACCGTCGCACGGTGAACGGCTCGCGAGACACGACGAGCAGAGCGGCGAGCATGAGCACGACGCTGAACACGTGCGGGCTGTTCGTGAGCCACAGGTGGGTCGAGCCCCGGTTGGGCAGGGCGAGCCAGACGAGCGTCGTCAGGACCGCGATGCGACGGGGGAGCCACCGGTCGACAAGGCGGAAGAGGAGGACGGCGGCGGCGGCGTTGACGGCAGCCAGCACAAGGACATGTGGCACGGGGTGCGTGCCGAGCAGCTTGAACTCCGCCCAGTTCCACAGCCCCTCGATGGGCCGCGATCGGGTCTGCGTGCCGTAGGCATGCAGAAAGCTCTCGTACCGGCTGTGGGCCGCGAAGGCCCAGTCGTCCACCGAGAGGCCCGACCCGCGGGCGGCGCCGGCGAGCGTCGGTAGCGCTCCGAGCAGCGCGACGGCCGCCTCGAACCATCGCCACGGATCGCGACGTTCGCCCTCATTCGCCGCATGGCCGCGATCGGCAATGGCAGTCATCGCGTCTGCACGGCACCATATCCGCCGTGCTCGCCGCCGGCCGCCAGATCCGCGAGCGGCCCGTGTGGCTCCACGCCCTCGGCCTCGCCGTCCTTCTGCTCGCGACGCTCCCGTTCACGCGGATGGGTGGCGCGCTCATCAGCGACGAGGGGTCCGCGGTGCTCCAGGCGCGCACCCTGAACCGGGACGGCACATGGATCCTGCACCAACCGCTGGCGCGCATCGATCCTGAGGATCACGCCGATCCGCTTCCGTACGTCGAGGCCGGCCCCAAGGGACGGGCCCCGTACGCCAAACACCCGCTGTACCCGCTCCTGCTCGCCGGCGCGTCGCGTGTCGCGGGAACCGCCGGCTACTACCTGTTGAGCCTGGGGGGCACCGTGCTGGCGGCGATCGGCGCCGCCGCGCTCGCCCGGCGGATCGGCACGCGCCCGCGCGTCTCGCTCTGGGTCGCCGGCGTGTGCACCCCTCTGTTGTTCTACGCATTCGTCATCCAGGCCCACTCCCTCGGCGCGGCGGCGGCGGTGGGAGCCCTCCTCGTCGCGTGGTCGGCGCTCGACCGACCGACCGTGCGCCGCCTCGCGGGTGTCTTTGCCCTGACGTTGTTCGCCACGGCGTTGCGCTCGGAGGCCGACTTGTTCGCGGGCGGCCTTGCGCTGGCAGCCATCGTCGTGGGGTGGAAGGGACGCCGCCGCGCGGCCGCCGCCGTCGCTGGGGTCGCCGTCGCTGCGCCCATCGTCGTTCGGCTTGCGGAGCGCGCGTTCGTCCTGAGGGTCCTCGGTTCGGGCGGCCCCGCGGTCTCCACGCCCGGCGCCGGTAGCGGAGCTACCGGTCCTCTTCACGGCTTCTACTCCACATGGCTCTCGCCCACGAACCAGGGCAACTTCCGCCTAGGTGTGGCGCTGGTGATCGGACTGGGGTTGGTGACGGCCGCGGCGTTCCTTGCCCGACGTCCTGGGCGCGCCCGCGTCGCGGTTGCCTGCCTCGCCGCTGCCGTGGTGGCGTATCTCGTCTGGTTCGTGCGGGCTCCGGCCGTGCCCGTCGACGGCCTGGCGATTGTCTTCCCGGCCGGCTGGGCCGCCATCTGGGCCTTCGAGCGGGGGGACGCCCGGAGTGCCGCGTCCCGGTTCACTGTCGTCACGCTCGTCGTGTTCACCATCGCCGTCGTGCTCACCCAGTACGCCGGTGGCGGTGGTCCCGAATGGGGCGGGCGCTTCTTCGTCGTCGGGTTGGCCGTCGCCGCGCCGATGACGGTCGTCGTGCTTGACCGAGTTTGGCGGCGGTCATTCGCAGCGACCGCCGCGCAGGCCGCGATCGTGCTGGCGGTCGTCATCAGCGCGGTCCTTGCGTGGGGCGCGGTCCGCACCTTGCGGCAGACACACGCCAACTCGAAGGAGCTTCTCGCCGTGGTTGACAAGGCCGGACGAGAAGCGCGTGCGCCATTCGGTCCGGCGGGGGACCGGCGGCCGGTCGTCGTCGCGACCGTGCCCCTCGTCCCTCAGCTCCTGTGGGAGGGATACGACCGCTTCCAGTGGCTGGCGCCGATCGACCGCGACCTCGGCATCTATGGCGAACGACTGGCGACGGCCGGGGCCGGTCGCCTCGTCCTCGTGTCCGACGACGCGCCGGGGGACATCGCCTCACTGGCGCCCTGGTACCGCGAAGTCGACCGCCCCCAGCAGCCGCCCGGGACCATCCCGCCATACCCGATCATTGTCATGGAGCGGCGCTAGAATCGAACATATGTTCAGCGCTGGCGGACGGATAGCCTCGACCCGTGGCTGACATGCTTGTGATTCGCGGGGCGCGCGAGCACAACCTCAAGAACGTCGACCTGCAGCTGCCCCGCGACAAGCTCGTCGTGTTCACCGGTCTCTCGGGGTCGGGCAAGTCCTCTCTTGCCTTCGACACGATCTACGCCGAAGGGCAACGCCGGTACGTCGAGTCCCTGTCCGCCTACGCGCGCCAGTTCCTGGGCCAGATGGACAAGCCCGATGTCGACTTCATCGAGGGTCTGTCGCCGGCCATCTCCATCGACCAGAAATCGGCGTCGCGAAACCCCAGGTCGACAGTCGGCACGATCACCGAGATCTACGACTACCTCCGGCTTCTCTACGCCCGCATCGGCGTGCCCCACTGTCCGAAGTGCGGCGCGGTCGTATCGAGGCAGATGCCCCAGCAGATCGTCGACCGAGTGCTCGAGCTGCCGGAGGGGACGCGGTTCCAGGTCATGGCGCCGGTGGTGCGCGGCCGCAAGGGCGAGTACGAGGGGCTTCTCCATGAGCTGGCGTCACAGGGTTACGTGCGGGCCCGCGTCGACGGCGAGGTCCGGGAGCTCTCCGAAGAGATCAAGCTCGCCCGGTACGAGATGCACACCATCGAGGTGATCGTCGACCGCCTGGTGCGCCGGGCCGGCATCGAGCGGCGGCTCACCGATTCTCTCGAGACCGCGCTGCGCCTGGCTGAGGGCGTGGCCGAGGTTCAGATCGTGCCGCGCGACGACGACGCCGATTCCGAGCCCGAAATCCTCACGTTCAGCCAGCATCTGGCGTGTCCGAACGACGGCACGTCGTTCGAGGAGCTGGCGCCACGCAACTTCTCCTTCAACTCGCCGTACGGGGCGTGTCCACACTGCGACGGGCTCGGCACCCGCTACGAGGTCGACCCCGAGCTCGTGGTCCCCAACCCCGATCTCACCCTCGAAGAGGGCGCCATTTCGCCGTGGGCGGGCGCGCGGGGCGAGTACTTCCACCGGGTCCTGGCGGCCGTCGCCCAGACGTACAAGTTCAAGACGACGACGCCGTGGAAGAGCCTGAAGAAGGCCGACCAGAAGGTCCTGCTCTACGGGTCGGGAACCAAGCAGGTGCACGTGTCATACCGCAACCGGTACGGCCGCACCCGCTCGTACCACACGCACTACGAGGGTGTGGTGCCGTACCTGCAGCGCCGGCACTCGGAGGCCGAGTCCGACTACCTGCGCGAGCAGATCGAGGGCTACATGCGGGAGGTGCCGTGCCCCGATTGCGGGGGGTCGAGGCTCAAGCCCGAGTCGCTGGCGGTCACCGTCGACAACCGCAACCTCTTCGAGCTCGGCGAGCTGTCGATCGCCAAGGCGGCCGAGGCGCTGAGCACGCTCGAGCTGTCTGAGCGCGACCTGATGATCGCCGAGGGTGTCGTGAAGGAGGTCAACGCCCGGCTCAAGTTCCTGCTCGACGTCGGCCTCGACTATCTCTCGTTGAACCGCTCGGCGGGCACGCTCGCGGGTGGCGAGGCCCAGCGCATCCGTCTGGCATCGCAGATCGGCAGCGGCCTCGTCGGCGTGCTCTACGTCCTCGACGAGCCGTCGATCGGCCTCCACCAGCGCGACAACCAACGACTGCTGTCGACGCTGATGCGCCTTCGCGATCTGGGCAACACGGTGATCGTCGTCGAGCACGACGAGGAAACGATCCGCGCTGCAGACCTCGTCGTCGACATCGGGCCCGGGGCGGGCGAGCACGGCGGCGAGGTCGTCGCCAGCGGGTCGGTCTCCAAGCTGATGCGGGAGAAGCGCTCGATCACCGGGCAGTACCTCAGTGGCAAAAGGTCCATCCCGGTTCCGGAGATGCGGCGCGAGCCCGGCGACGAGTGGCTCGTCGTCCGGGGCGCGCGAGAGCACAACCTCAAGAACATCGACGTGGAGTTCCCGCTCGGATGCTTCGTCGCCGTCACCGGCGTGTCGGGGTCGGGGAAGTCCACGCTCGTGAACGACATCCTGTTCCGGGCGCTCATGCAGCGGGTCTACCGGTCCAAGGTGGTGCCCGGGCGGCACCGCACGATCGAGGGCGACGAGTTCCTCGACAAGGTCATCGACATCGACCAGTCGCCGATCGGCCGCACGCCGCGGTCCAACCCGGCGACCTACACAGGTGTCTTCGACGCCATCCGCAAGCTCTTCAGCCAGACCCAGGAAGCGCGTGTGCGCGGCTATCAGCCGGGACGCTTCTCGTTCAACGTCAAGGGCGGCCGCTGCGAGGCGTGCGCCGGCGACGGGACGATCAAGATCGAGATGCACTTCCTTCCCGACGTGTACGTCCCGTGTGAGGTCTGCAAGGGCGCCCGGTACAACCGGGACACCCTCGACATCACGTTCAAGGGCAAGAACATCGCCGAGGTCCTCGACCTGTCGTGCGAGGAGGCGCTGGAGTTCTTCTCCAACCAGCCGACGATCGCCCGCCACATGCAGACCCTCGTCGACGTGGGGCTCGGGTATGTGCGACTCGGGCAGCCGGCGCCCACGCTGTCAGGCGGCGAAGCCCAGCGGGTCAAGCTCGCCAGCGAGCTGGCCAAGAAGGCAACGGGCCACACCATGTACATCCTCGACGAGCCCACCACGGGTCTCCACTTCGAGGACATCCGCAAGCTGTTGACCGTCCTGAGCCGCCTCGTCGACCAGGGCAACTCGGTGCTCGTCATCGAGCACAACCTCGACGTGATCAAGACCGCCGACTGGATCATCGACCTCGGGCCCGAGGGAGGCGATGCTGGTGGGATGGTGATCGTCGAGGGATCCCCCGAAGTGGTGGCCAAGACGCCGGAGAGCCACACCGGCGAGTTCCTGGCGCCGCTCCTGGGGGATCGAGTGGGGTAGGGCGGTGCGTCGGGCGGCGCGGCTCCTGCTGTACCTCGGAGCAGCGGTCGCTGTTCTGGGGCTCGGCAAGTACCACGCCAGCGAGATCGGACACTACGACTTCACGAACTCGTTCCGTTTCGCGTGGTCGCTGATCTACCTCGTGCTCCTGTGTCTGTCCGCCTACGCGGTCGGGCTGCCTGACCTCACACGAGGAAGCCGATCCGAAGTCCTCTCGGCTCTGTCGGCGTCGGCCGTGGCCGCCTTGGCCATCTCACTCGTCCAGCTCGCGGTGGGCTCGAGCCTGCTGCCCCGGTTCGTCGTCTTCGGTGCCGCCCTCATCCTCGTGCCGTGGGACGTCGCCTGTGCGACCCTGGCCAGCGGCGGCCGCACTCGCGCCGAGGAGCGCGACCGCGTGGTCGCCGTCGTGAGCGTCGAGGAGGCCGACGCCCTGCGCGCCGAGCTGGGGCAGGCGCCGGAGCGCAATGCGGCGATCGTCGACGATCTCCGTTTTGTGGCTGCCCGATCGGACCAGCCGAAGCAGCGGCCTCTCGTCGAGTCCGTCGTCCGCCATGCCGCAAGTGTCGTCATTCTCGACCGCGAGGCACAGAACGACGAGTCGATCGTCGGGCAGGCCGCCGCGCTCCACGAGGCGGGCATTCGCGTGCGCACCTTGACACTGTTCTACGACGAGTGGCTCGGCAAGCTGCCGGTGTGGGAGCTCGAACGGGTCTCGCTGATGTTCGACATCGGCGAGCTTCACAGGGCTCGCTACGGGCGCCTCAAGCGGCTGTTCGACGTCGCCGTTGCGGTCATCGGTCTCGTGGCACTCGCCGTCGCCATACCCTTCGTCGTCATCGGCGACCTCCTCGCCAATCGTGGCACGCTCTTCTACCGCCAGGAGCGCGTCGGCAAGAACGGCACGACGTTCGAGATCCTGAAGTTCCGCACCATGCGCGCCGCCGCCGCCGACCAGCCCAGCGAGTGGACGACCGAGAACGACCCACGGATCACCCCGTTCGGCCGGCTCCTTCGCCGCACCCACGTCGACGAGCTGCCCCAGTTGGTGAACGTGTTGGCGGGGGAGCTCTCCGTCGTGGGTCCTCGGCCCGAGCAACCGCACTACGTACGCGAGCTCGCCGGGAAGATCCCGTTCTACGACCTCCGACACCGCGTCCGGCCCGGCCTCACCGGCTGGGCGCAAGTCAAGTACGGCTATGCCGGCACCGAGACCGACGCCCTCAGAAAGCTGCAATACGAGTTCTATTACCTCCGCCACCAGAGCCTTACCCTCGACGCCCGAATCCTGGGTCGAACCATCCGAAGCGTCGCCGGAGGCCTCGGCCGGTGATGGACGCGGCCGTCGACGTCGTCGTCCTCACGTGGAACGATCCAGATCTGGCGAACGTGGCGATCACGTCCGCGCTGCAGTCGCAGGAAGTGCGCGTCAACGTGATCGTCGTCGACAACGGGTCGGCGCCCCCTTTCAGCTGGAACGGCGACCATGCCGTTACCGTCATCCGCAACGAGAGCAACCGGGGAGTGGCACCCGCTCGAAACCAAGGAGCGCGCATCGGGAGCTCGCAGTTCGTGTGCCTGCTCGACAGTGACGCCCGCCTGCACAACGGCGGGTTGGCGGCACTCCTCGCTCCATTTGACGATGACGGGCGGATAGGCCTCACGGCGCCGACGTTCAGCGGCCAGGCCCCGGAAGCGAGCGCGGGTCGGGCGCCGACGCTCCTGCGGAAGGTGCGGCGGGGCTTCGACGATGCGGCGCTCTACGAAGCGACGACGCACCCCCCGGGTGCACGCTGGTGGGACGTCGAGTTCGCCATCGGTGCCTGCCAGGTATTTCGTCGTGCTGCTTTCGACGACGTCGGGGGCCTCGATGACGCCATCTTCTACGGGCCCGAGGACGTCGACTTCTGCCTTCGGCTGCGAGCCCAAGGGTGGCGAATCGTCCAGCTCGCCGACGCTGTGTGTGATCACCCGCCGCGGCGGAGGAACCGCCGCCTCGTAAGCCGGCGCGGTGCCGACCACGCCCTTGCGCTGGCCAAGCACTATTGGCGCCACCGGGGATCAGGTCGTGACTGAGGGCATCGGCGTCGCCATCGCTGCCTATCGGGCAGGAACCGTGCTCGGCGCGTGCCTCGGGACGATCGCGGGCCAGACCTCTCCGGCGGCGCAGGTCGTAGTCGTCGACGACGGTTCCGGCGACGACACGAGCGACGTGGCGCGCCGATGGGCGTCGATCTTGCCCCTGCAGGTTGTCGTTCTGAAGTCGAACTCCGGCGTTGCGACCGCCCTCCATCGGGCGGTCGAGGCGACCGACACCGAGCTCGTGGCCCTCATCGGTGCCGACGACATGTGGCTCCCTGACCATCTCGAAACACTCAGCCGCGTGCATCGCGAGCGGGGCGGGATCGCCATGGCCGACGCTTACCGGTGGGAAGAAGGGAAGGGGATCCGTCCTCGGACCTTCTCGTCGTACCACCCGGTTCCCAACCCGTCCGAGCAACCGGCGGCCATCCTGCGAGAGAACTTCGTGTTTGTCGGAAGCGTCTTCGAGCGAACGGCGTACGACCGTGTGGGCGGCTTTCGTGCCGAGCACACCGGAGCGGAGGACTGGGACCTGTGGATACGGATGATCCGTGCTGGCGAGCGCGTCCACTCCGCCGATCGACCGACGGCCATTTACCGACTCTCGCCGGGCGGCATGACACGCGACGAGCGCATTCGCGCCGCATATCTGCGGATGCTCGAAGAGGCTCGTGCCGACGCCGCCACTGATGCGGAGCGGTCGGCGGCATCGGACACGATCCGCTGGCTTCGAGCGCGAAGTCATCTCGGTCTGGCGCACGCCGCCGCACGGCGAGGCGATAACGCTGAAGCGAGACGAGAAGCTCGTCTCGCACGCGGCGGTGGTCCCAAGGTGACGTTGGAGGCCGCCGCTCTTCGCGTGGCTCCGAACCTCGGTCTCCGTCTCGGCGAACGTCTGCGTGCGCGTTACTGGTGACGGGCGAGCCGCGTGAGGATTTCCTCGTAGCGGGCGACCATCGTCTCGATGCGGTGATCGCTGACATAGCGGGCGTATGCCGCGGCTCCCATGGCGTTGGCGTTGTCAGCATCGGTCAGTAGATCGACGAGCCGCGCCGCGACCGCTGCGGGGTCACCTGGAGGGGTCAGGAAGCCCGTGACGCCGTCCTCAACGACCTCCGCCATGCCGCCGACGTCACTCGCGACTACCGCCCGCCCCTGGCTCATGGCTTCGATCACCGTGAGCGGCATGCCCTCGTGTCTCGAGGCGAGGACGGCCGCGTCGGCGGCCCGGAACACGGCAAAGGCGTCGTCCTGGCCGGGAAGGACGATCGCGTCGGCGAGCCCCAGCGAGTCTGCCTGCGCTCGCACGGCGTCCCGCAGCGGCCCATCACCCGCGAGCACAGCGACGACATCCGGTGCGCCGCGCCGAACCACCTGCACGGCTTCGACCAGCGTCGCGTGGTCCTTCGGCGGGCTGAAGCGGGCGACCATTGCGACGACGCGCGCTGACGACGGGACGCCGAGTCGCCGACGGGTCGAGGCCGCATCCGGAATTGCGTCTGGCACCACGATGCCAGTCGGGACGACCGTGACGTCCCTGAAGCCGCGATCACCGAGAGCTCTCTGTGCGGCCATGCTCGGCGTGGCGACGAGCGAGACAGCACCGGCAACGCGCGCGTCGACCCGCCGCTCGATCGCGCGCCCAATCGAGTAGGGACGCGGGACGCTATGAACCGTCATGAGTGACGGAATGGCATGCGCGTGGGCGGTGAGCACGGCCGCCAGCGCGCCGGATGCGCCCGGATACCCACCGTTGTTGACGTGCACGACGTCGAACGCACCCGGATTGAGCGCCGAGCGCAGCGCACGGCGGTTCCAACTCAGGAACCCACGGCGCGCCACAGTCTGCGCGGCGCGCAGAAGCCGGGCTTCCCCCTTGCTGGCACGGGCCCCGAAGGCAGAGTCGGCGCCTGGACCTGGCTCACGCAAGGGAACCGTTATCCGATCCAGCGCCCCTTCCGGGTCGACGTGGCGGGCCAGCTGCAAATCCGGGGGGAGGACGAGCGTCGTGTGGAACCGGGCGGGGTCCAGGCGACCGACGACGTCACGTATCCATTGTTCGGCGCCACCGATGGCGCGCGAGGGGACAACGACCGCGACCCGGATCCGACCCATCATCGCCCGCGCCTGGCTGCCACCGCCGAGCGCAGCCGGGCCACGTCGTTCAGCGTGACCACGCGAGTCAGGAGGAGGACGATGACATAGGCCGCGCCGCCGGCAACGACGGCGAGCGCGGTGTCATGGCGGAGGGGCAGAGCGGCGGCTATCAGAGCGCCGACAGCCGCGAGCATCCCGGGCGAAGGCAGCGGCGTGCGTATACCGATCAGCCTGCGGAGGAACGTCCCGTACACGATGATGCCGACCGCCCAAGAAATGACGAGCGCGGCGGCCGCGCCGCTCGCGCCGAACGGTGGGATCAGTGCGGCGTCGGCCGCGACTGTGATCCCGGCGACGAAGAATGCCGGTGCGATGCCTCGCCGCGGTGACTCCGTCGAGTTCACGAGTGCCATCTGTATGAAGATCGTGAACTGCAGGAACTGACCGGCTGCCAGGACGCGGAAAGGACCCGCGACCCCCCCGTACCGGCCGCCAAGGACGATTGAGACCGTCGCGTCCGCCAGGACGGCGAGGCCCGCGGAGAGAGCAAAGCCGATGACGTAGAGCACTCGGACTGCCTCGACGAAGGCTCGCTCCGCGCCTTCCATGTCGCGGAGCGCGATGCGCCGGCTAAGG